>JAUJMI010000090.1 GCA_030446945.1 Longimicrobium sp.
CCTCTCGCGTGGGGCTGTTCCGGCCGAAGACGTCGGTGCCGGTGAGAGTGGGCGACTCGTCGTCGCATGCCGCGAGACCCAGCGTGAGCGCGGCGAGCAGGAAGGTCCTGCACGGGCCGATACGACGTAGCATCAGAGAACCGGAACGGTGTGTGTGCGGGCGGCCTCGGCCGCCCCGGGGTTCAGGCGCCCGCCGGCGCGCGCCGGTAGGTGCGCGGAAGGCGAAGCCCCAGCCCCGTTAGGATCTCGTAAGAAATGGTGCCGCAACGGGCGGCCACCTCGTCCACCCGGATCTCGCCGGGGCCGTCGCTCCCGATGAGGGTGGCGACGTCGCCGGCGCGGACCTCGCCGGGCAGCTCCGAAAGGTCCACCACCGTCATGTCCATGGAGATGCGGCCGATGACCGGCACGCGGCGCCCATGGACCAGCGCCTCCCCTCCCGCGGCCGCCAGGCGGCGGGGGAGCCCGTCGCCGTAGCCGATGGTTAGCGTTCCCCACCGCTCCTGGCGGCGCGAGGTGTAGGTGGCGCCGTAGCCCACGGTGGTTCCCGGCGGCACCCGCCTCACCAGCCCCAGCCGCGCGCGGAGCGATGCCACCGCTTCCGGACGCGTGCCCGGCCCCGCCTCGCCGCCGTACATGAAGATGCCGGGGCGCACCACGTCTCCCCCGAAGCCGGCGCGGCGCAGGGCCGCGGCGCTGTTGGAGGTGTGGACCACGCGCCGGGGCCCCTCCGGAAGCAGTGCCAGCGCCGCCCGGAAGCGCTCCTCCTGCGCGTCCGCGGAGGCGAGGTCGGCCTCGTCCGCGGAGTGGAAGTGCGTAAAACACCCCTCCCACTCCAAAAGGTCCCCCGCCGCCTCCGCCACCGACCTTCCCCACTCCGCCGCCTCGGCCGCGGGGAAGCCCGCGCGCCCCATCCCGGTGTCGATCTCGGTGTGGAAGGCCAGCCGGGTCCCCGCGTCCCGCGCCGCGTCCGCCCACTCCCGCACGGCCGCGATCTCGGAGAGCGCCAGGGTGAGCCCGGCGCGCGCGCCGCGCGCGTACTCGCCCGGGGGCGCGGGGGCGGTCACCACCACGCGCCCGCGCCATCCCGCCTCGCGCAGCGCCTCCCCCTCGGCCACGGCGGCGACGCCGAAGCCCCACAGCGCCTCCGTCTCCAGCGAGGCCATCAGGTGGCGCGCCACGGGGGCCAGCCCCAGCCCGTAGGCGTTGGCCTTCACCATGGGGAGGAGGGCGGCGCCGCGCGCGGCCTGGCGAACGCGGCGGAGGTTGCGCAGAAGCGCGTCCAGGTCTACCTCCACCCAGGCGCGGGAAGTGTGGTGCTCGGCGTCCGTTGACGGAATTGGCACAAATCGCGTAGTATAGGCCCCTTGTGACGACATCGCAACCCGACTTCCGCCTCGCCGCGCCCGAGTCCGGCGGCGTTCTGGACCGTTCGCTGGAGCTGGTCCGCTTCCTTCGCGCCCACTGCCCGTGGGACGCGAAGCAGACGCCGCATTCCCTCCAGCGCTACCTGCTGGAGGAGGCCCACGAGGTGGCCGACGCCATCGGCACGGGCGACCCCGCCGCGCTGCGCGACGAGCTGGGCGACCTGCTGCTGAATCTGGCCTTCCAGGTGGTGATCGGCGAGGAACGGGGCGCCTTCAGCCGGGAGGAAGTGGTCGCCGGCCTGGAGCAAAAGATGCGCCGACGCCACCCGCACCTCTTCGGCCTCGGACCGCAGGAGGACTGGGCCGCCATCAAGGCCCGCGAGCGCGCCGGGCACCCGAAGCCCACCGGCCTCCTCTCCGCCCTCCCCTCGGGGATGGACCCGCTCCTGCGCGCCTTTCGCATGCAGGACCGCGTCGCCTCGTTCGGCTTCGACTGGCCGGACTGGCGCGGCGCGTGGGACAAGGTGCACGAGGAGACGGAGGAGGTCCGGGAAGCGCTGGAGTCGGGCGACGCGGACCACCTGGAGGACGAACTGGGCGACCTCCTCTTCGCCATCGTGAACCTGGTGCGGCTGGCCGGCGCCCATCCCACGCCGGCGCTGTCGCGCGCCAACGCCAAGTTCGCCCGCCGCTTCGGCGCCATCGAAGCTCTCGCCCTCGAGCGCGGCGTCGTCCTGGGCGAGGCCACCCTCGAAGAGCTGGACGTACTCTGGGACGAGGTCAAGCGCCGCGAGCGCGCGGGTCAGGCGACGTGACCCCGTTTTCTCCAGAATCGTTATACAAGAACGAACGGCGGCGGTTTGCCCCTTGCGCCAGGAGCCTTCGCGCGGCACCGTCCCAAAGGCGCGAAGCGCCGTAACCATCTGTCTACACCGGCTGCGATGACCCTGCCTTCCCCGCGGCGCGCATGAACCTGCGCACACGCTTCATCCTCACCTTGCTCGCGATCACCACGGTGCTGCTCGTGCCGGCCGTGTCCGCGCTCTTTGGGCTGCGCGAGCTGCAGAACGTGGCCGCGCAGCTCCGCACCCGCGACACGGAGGCGACCCGCATCCTGGGGCGCATCCACACCGGGCTGGAAGAGCTGGACTACGCGCACAGCAACCACGTGGTGTTGTGGAACATCTCGCCGGACACGGCGCTCTACTGGCGCGCGCGTACGGACACGGCCACGCGCCGCCTGGAAGCCGAGATCCGCGGTCTGGGCGCGCGGCCGCGCGCCACCCCGGAGTACCGCGCCGCCACCCACCGCGCCGCCCGCCAGTTCGAGCAGCTCCGCCGCGCCATCGCCGAGGAGCAGTCGCGCCTGCGCCGCGGCGTGGCGGACCCCAACACCGAGTTCCGGCAGTCGGTAGTCGTCCCCGCGTTCGACGCGATGGAGCACTCGCTGGACCCGGTGGCGGAGGCAATCGACCAGGAGGGCCAGGAAAAAGTGCGGCGCGCGCAAGAGATTGCCGACCGCGCCGCCACCAGCACGCTGACCGCGCTGGCAGCGGCGCTGATCGCCACGCTCGTCCTGGGCGCCTGGCTCACGCGCGGCGTGCTGCGGCCGGTAAGCGAGCTGCGCGCGGGGATGGGGCAGGTGGCGGAGGGCGACTTCAACCCCGACGTGCGCGTCCCCACGCACCGCCCGGACGAGATCGGCGAGCTGGCGCGCTCCTTCACCTCCATGGCCGAGCGGCTGGCGGAGCTGGACCGGCTCAAGGCCGAATTCGTCTCCGTGGCCTCGCACGAGATCAAGACGCCGCTCAGCGTCATCCGCGGCTATGTTTCGCTCCTCGCCGACGGCATCTACGGCGAGGTCAACGACACGCAGCGCAAGACGCTCGGCGCCGTCAACGACCAGACGGACCGCCTCACGCGGCTGGTGCACCGCCTGCTGGACATCAGCCGCTTCGAGGCGGGGGGCGGGCGCCTGGAGCTGCGGCGCATCAACCTGCGCGACTTCCTCCAGGAGCTGGCCAGCGGCTTCCAGGTCCTGGCCTACCAGAACGGGATCGACTTCCCCGTGCAGGTGGCGGACGACCTCCCGGTGAACGTGGTGGGCGACGCGGACCGCCTCAACGAGGTGCTGGGCAACCTCCTCTCCAACGCCTTCAAGTTCACGCGGCGCGGCGGCAGGATCCGGCTGGAGGCGCACCGCGACGGCGCCGGGATCTGCGTGACGGTGGCGGACACGGGCGTCGGCATCCCGGCGGACAAGCTCCCGCACATCTTTGAGAAATTCTACCAGGTGGACAACGACGCGCAGCCGCGCTCCGTCGGCTCGGGGCTGGGGCTGGCGATCGCGCGCGAGATCGTGGAGGCGCATGGGGGCACGATCAGTGCAGCGAGCGAGGAGGGAAAGGGCACCACTTTCACCGTGGTGATCCCCGAACGCCCACCGGCCGCCAGGGCTGGCGAGACGATTCCCCACGGCTGACCCCATGCGAACTGTCTGTGCAAGTTTTTCCGTGCTCCTCCTGGGTGCCTGCGCCACGGTCCGGGGGGGGACGCCGGACTCCGGCCACCGCACGCGCCTGTGGGAGCAGGCGCACGCCGCCTACGCCCAGGACTCGTTCCGGGTGGCCGCCGCCGCGTTCCAGCGCCTCGCCAACGAGCACCCGCGCACGAGCGAGGGCCACGAGGCACGCTTCTACCTGGGGGTGCTGAGCCTGGAGCCGCGCAGCAGCGTCGACCTCACCATCGCGCGCCAGCAGCTGCAGACGTACCTGGCGGAGGACACCCTCCACACCCTCCGCGGCTACCACGAGCGCGAGGCCGGCTCCCTGCTGCGGCTGGTGACCGAGCTCCAGCGCCCGTGCGACACGCGCGTGGGCGCCGTCGCGTGCGATCCCCGCGTCGTCACCCGCACCGTCACGGAGCCGGCGCCCGGCGGCACCGGCGACGCATCCGCCGCCGAGGCCGCCCGCCTGCGCCGCGAGGTCGCCGAGCGCGACCAGACGATCCGGGACCTGCGGGAGGAGCTGCAGAGGATCCGGAACACGCTGGCGCCCAGGCGGCAGCCGAGGGAATAGCTGCGGGGGAACGGGGAACGGCAGGGGATAGGGAACAAGTGACAGGGGACAGGGAGCCCGCTGCGACAGGTGTCGTGGCGGGCTGATGCGTTGCGGCCCTCACCCGGCAGCTTACAGCTGCCACCCTCTCCCACAGACTGCCGTGGGAGAGGGGACCTGGGGCTCGCGTCTGGCGCGGGCGGGTCAGGCGGGGGTGCGCTCGATCTGCTTGCGGTGATGGTCGAGGTGGATGGCTACGAAGCGGAGAACTTTGATGGGCTCCAGCTTGCCGAAGTAGGGGTGGGTGAGGCCGGGGGAGCCCCGTTCGCGCGCGGCGGAGAGCTCCGCGGTGAAGCATCCGGCCAGCTCGCGCAGGGCCTGGAGTGCTCCCTCGCGGCCGGCGCGGGGCTCGCCGGGGCGCATCTCGCGCGGCGAGGGGACGCGCAGCGGGATCGTGCGATGGAAGAGGATGTGGGGGAGGATGACGATGCGCACCATCTTCTGCCGCCATCCCGCCAGCTTCTCCCGCATCGGGCGACCCTCGCGCAGCTCGTCCAGGAGCGCCTCGTAGGCGCGCGTCAGGTGCTCGGTGATCTGGGCGGGGGTCCACTTCCCTTCCCCCCACGGGCGCGTCCACGACGCCTGCGGGAGGGCCGACGCCGAGTGCAGGTAGGCGGCTAGGGCGACTTCGTGCTCGTCGGCGGCGGCGTCCCAGCGGGCCTGGCTTCGCGGCGAGACACGGTGCGGCGTAGTCATCGCAAAGGGCCTTCGGAGAAGGGGGAGCGGCGGGCGCCGCGGCGGTGGGTCAGCGCGGCGGGTGCCGCAGCCAGCTTTCGATCCGCTCCAGCGGCTCGCTCAGCGTCCACCCGGCCGAGCGCCAGGCGCGGACGCGGGCGAGCAGGTCATCCGCCGACGTTTGTCCGTGCTCGCCCGGGGCGAGGTAGGCGCCCGCCGGCCACTCGGTCGTGCTCAGCAGCCCGTCTGCGCCGGGGCGCTGGAGGAGGACCACGAACCCCTCGGCGCCGTCCGGGGAGGCGGCGTGGAAGGCGAGCGTCTCGCTCATCGCGCGGCGGCGGCGATGTCCGGGTCGCGCAGGATGATGGGGTCGTGGCCCACGCGCGCGCCGGGGACCACGCCGTCCACCGCCATCGCCGCGAAGAGGAGCGCCAGGTAGAGCAGCGAGTTGCGGTACAGCGTCCACGCCGGCCTGGTGAAGTCGCCGGCGTTCATCACGCGCACCACGTCGCGCAGGAACCAGAGCCCCAGCACCGCGGCCGACACGCCGTACACCAGCCCCAGCCCGCCGTAGGTGACCGGCGCGAGGGTAACGGGGATCATGATAAGCGTGTAGAAGAGCATCTGGCGCATCGTCTCGCGCTCGCCCCAGACGTTGGGAGCCATGGGGACGCCCACGCGGCCGTAATCCTTTTGCTTCACCAGCGCCAGCGCCCAGAAGTGCGGCGGGGTCCAGAAGAAGACGATCAGGAAGAGGTACGCCGCCGTCAGCGACACCTCGCCCGTGGCGGCGGCCCAGCCCACCAGCGGCGGAAACGCGCCCGCGGCCCCGCCGATGACGATGTTCTGAGGCGAGGTGCGCTTGAGCCAGCGGGTGTAGATGAAGACGTAGTACAGCAGCCCCGCCAGCGCCAGCAGCGCGCTCAGCAGGTTCACGCGCAACGCGAAGGTCGCGAACGCCGCGGCTCCCAGGGTGACGCCGAAGACCAGCACGTGCGCCGGCGACATACGCCCGCTGGGGATGGGGCGCAGCTTCGTGCGCGGCATGTGCGCGTCGATGTCGCGATCGATGAACATGTTGATCGCGTTGGCGCCGCCCGCCATCAGGTAGCCGCCCAGCATCGTCCAGAGCACGGCGGCCAGCGAGGGCCAGCCACGCGGGGCGATGAACATGGGCGTGACGGTGGTCACCAGGAGCAGCGAGATGATCCGCGGCTTGGTGAGCGTCACGTAGTCGCGCATTAGCTGGCGCACGCCCGCGCCGCCGCGCCGCTCTGCCGCAATTCCGGCGCGCTGCGTGGCGGTGGTCATCTCCGCGTGTGCCTCCGCGGGGGCCGGCGGGGCGGCCACCACGGCTGGAAGAGTATCGCGCATCAGGTACGGGGTAGGCGCCCCGTGGGAGCGTCTTTCGTTTGGTTGGGCCGCGCGCGCCAGTCTGGCGGGCGTGGACGAGCGCAAATATACACGCCGCACCCACGTGCGCCACCCCGGCGCCCGTTCGCGAGGCACCCTCCCCACTGGCTCGTGGGGCATTCCCCCACACGACGCGCGCGCCGCCGAAACCGTGCGCGCGCAACCACTTGCGCGGCGGCGCGGCGGGGGTGTACCGTTGGGCCTCCACCCTTTCCCGGAGCCGGTCCGAATGACTCCGCTGTTCCGCTCCACCTCCGGTTTCGCCCGCTACGCGTGGGGCGTGCTGGCCTTCAACGTCGCCGTGGTGCTATGGGGCGCCGTCGTGCGCGCCACCAACTCGGGCGCCGGCTGCGGCCGCCACTGGCCCGCCTGCAACGGCGACGTGATGCCGGAGCTCGCCTCCAACGAGCTCCTCATCGAGCTCACGCACCGCGCCACCAGCGGCATCGCGCTGCTGCTGGTGGTGGTGATGATGGCGTGGGCGTGGCGCGCCTTCCCGGCCGGGCACCGGGTACGGCGGGGCGCGGCGCTTTCCACGGGGCTGATCTTCGTGGAGGCGCTGCTCGGGGCCGGCCTGGTGCTATTCGAGCTCGTGGCGGGCGACAAGTCCGCCTTCCGGGCCTTCTCGATGGCCGCGCACCTGGCCAACACCTTCCTCCTGCTGGGCGCCCTTACGCTGACCGGCTGGTGGGCCTCGGGCGGGGGCGAGGTGCGGGTGCGCGGCCGGGGCCCGCTCGGCGCCGT
The DNA here is from genome assembly GCA_030446945.1 of Longimicrobium sp. Lineage (GTDB taxonomy): Bacteria > Gemmatimonadota > Gemmatimonadetes > Longimicrobiales > Longimicrobiaceae > Longimicrobium. The sequence continues at coordinate 7,316 of JAUJMI010000090.1, forward strand.
CCTCCTCACCGCGGTCGGCGCCACGATCCTGGTGGGCGCCACCGGCGCGGTGACGGCACTCGGCGACACGCTCTTCCCCAAGACCACCGTGGGCTTCGAGCTCTCCCCGACGGCCCACTTCCTGGAGCGGCTGCGCATCGTCCACCCGCTCCTGGCCATCGGCACCAGCGTGTACATCACCGTCGTCGCCTGGATGGTGCGCCGCGCCCGCCCCAGCCCCGCCACCCGCCGCCTCGCCACCGTCCTCACCACGCTCTTCGCGATGCAGGTCGCCGCCGGCGTCATCAACATCGCGTTGCGGGTGCCGCTCTGGATGCAGCTCACCCACCTCTTCCTGGCCGACTGCGTGTGGATCGCCTTGGTGCTCACCACCGCCTCGGCGCTCCAGGAGCATCCCGCCGAAGCGCCCAGCAAATCCGCCTACCCGGTCCCACCCCGCCCCGCCGCCGTCTAGGGGTGTGTTGAAGGCTCATCAGAGCGACAGCCCGGGCGCGCCGCCCCCGCACTCGACCTCCTGAACGGAGCACGGCCCGATCCCTGACTCGGCGCCGGATTCGGGCGCGGAGTGAAGGAAGCGATCCGTGCCGCCGGCTCGCCACTGGCCCGTGTTCGTCGGCCAGGCCCGTACGGACCACGGCGCGGGTACGGGTGGCGTCGGTCGTCTCCTTCGCTACGCGCCCCGCGACGGCGCGGAGGCAGATGCGGCGTAGCGCTCCGTCCGGGAAGCAGGCGTTGGTTCTCAACACGCTTCCAGTGCCGACCGCGCCTCACCCGCGGCGGGCTTCCTCGCGATACCTCCGCACCACGAACCCCGACGACCCGCGGAGAGTGCACCCCCTCTCCCCGACAGCGAGAGGGGCACCCTCTCCTGTGATCGGGAGAGGGGACCGGGGCGTGAGGGCCCACCGGGGCTTGCCTCTTGCACACCGCCCGCCCCTCGACCGCAGCACGATGTCCCGAAGCAGGAGGTCCGGACGTGACGACGATGGGCGAGCCGCGCGGCGCCGAAAGCGGCGCTACGCGTACGAATCTCGGCAAGAACGAGCGCATCCTCTCGGTGCTGGGCGGGGGCGCTCTGGCGGTGCTCGGCCTGCGCAGAAAGGGCGTGCAGGGCACCATCCTCGGCCTCGCGGGCGCGACGCTGGTGCACCGCGGGGTGACCGGCTACTGCAACGTATACGGCGCCCTGGGAATCGACCGCTCCCACGGCACCACGCGCCCAGGCAAGCCGGACCCGGACGCCGGCTTCCGCGGGTCGGCGCGGACGGCCGTCCAGCGCCCCGCGCGCGAGCTGTACGACTTCTGGCGCGACTTGACCACCGCGCCGCGCTTCCGCGACGCCATCACTCGGGTGGAGATCCTGGATGAGAGCACCTCGCGCTGGACCGCCGCGGGGCCGATGGGCCGCTCCTTCCAGTGGACCTCGCGCCTGACCGAGGACCGTCCCGGCGAGTACATAGCGTGGGAGTCCATCGACCCCTCGGACCTCCCCAATCGCGGCTCCGTGCGCTTTACCCCCTTCGGCGACGGCACGCAGGCGGAGGTGCACTACACCGTGGAGATCGACCCGCCGGGCGGGGTGGTGGGCCAGGCGATCCTGGGCCTCTTCCACAGCATGCCGCAGGCGATGCTGGAGGACGACCTGCGCCGCTTCCGCGAGCTGATGGAATCCAGCGGGCCGATCCGGCGGGAGCTCCAGTAGCAGAAAAAACCAGCACACAACAAGCACAGAGGGAACTGCAAGGCGGGGAGAACCCCTTTTGCTGTTCTCTCTGTGGCTCTGTGTGAGATTGCAGTTAACGCCCTCACGCACTTCACGATGGCTGAACACACACTGTTAGCGGACAAGACCGGCGAGCTGCGCATGGACGCGGCGGCGAAGGCGGAGCGGTACGGGATGGTGACGGAGCAGATCCGCGCAACGCTGGAGGGCGAGCGCGACCTGCTGGCGGGGATGGCGTCCATTGTGTGCCTCCTGCACAACGCCTTCCCGTATTACTTCTGGACCGGCTTCTACCGGCGGGTCTCGGAGCGGATGCTGCTGGTGGGGCCGTACCAGGGGACCATGGGGTGCCTCTGGATCCCGTTCGAGCGCGGGGTGTGCGGCGCGGCGGCGCGCGAGGGAAAGACGATCGTCGTGGACGACGTGAACGCGTTCCCCGGCCACATCGCCTGCGACTCCGCCACGGCGTCGGAGATCGTGGTGCCGGTGTGGGACGCGGCGGACCGGCTGATCGCGGTGCTCGACGTGGACAGCACCATCCCGGCCGCCTTCGACGAGGTGGACCGCGAGCACCTGGAGGCGATCGTCGCGCTGCTGCGCGGCAAGGATGCGCTGCCCGTGGTCACAGCGTGAGCAGCGAGATCACCGTCAGGGCCACGATCATCCCGCCCAGGATGGAGCCGTAGCACACCACCAATGCGGCGTACTTGAGGAGAGTCTTCGGCCAACCCTGCCGGTACGAGCCCTTCATAGCCCAGAGCAGCTAGGCGAGCAGGATCAGCCCCACGACGCGGTTGCGCCACGGGAGCGTGTTCGGGATCATCAGCCCGGCCGCGGCCACGAGGAATGCGAACGACTGCACGTGCAGCGCGAAGACCAGGTGCTCCACGTACAGCTTCCGCCGCCGCAGGTAGAGGAGGTGCAGCACGGCCGCGAAGGCGGTGACCAGGAAAAAGGTCGCCCGCGGCGCGTTGCGGTTCAAGCTCTCCATCTGCACGCGCAGCGACTCCAGCGGGGTCATCGCGTTCAGCTTTTCCTGCTGCCGAAGGACGCGGCGGGCCAGCGGACGCGTCCAGCCGGGCGCGCTCAGGGTGTCGAAGCCGAGGTCGACGTTCTTGGGCTTCTCCCCCGGATGCTTCGCCTTCCACTCGCGGATCGCGGGGCCCGCGTCGCGCCAGATGCGGTTGGCGTCGGTGACGCCGGAGAGCGCCAGGAAGAAGACGACGCTGGAAACCAGGTAGAGGCGAAAGGGCGGCAGGTAGCGCGCGATACGGCCCGCCACGTACTCGCGCGTGAGCAGGCCGGGGCGGAAGAAGAGCGCTCCCAGCGTGCGCGGGAGGGCGGCGTTGAGGGTGAGCTGGTCCTCCAGCGTGTCGGTGAGGATGCGCCGGACGGACACCATCCGCTCCGCGTTGCGCTGGCCGCAGCGGGGGCAGAAGCGGTCGTCCACCCAGGTGCCGCAGTTGGGGCA
>JAUJMI010000091.1 GCA_030446945.1 Longimicrobium sp.
CTGGGGCGAGTAAACTCGCGGCAACAACAGCACAAAGTCCGCCTGCGCGGACTCGTTCCCGATGCTGCGGTGGCGAGACCACTTCGACGGCCGTGCGCGGGCCAGAGGCCGGTGCGGCGATGGGGCGGGGCGAGGCGCTCCGCTCAGGAAGTGGGGCTTGGGCACCCAACCTTCGGCATCCGAGACCGCTTCAGCGGTCTTCCCGTGGTTCCAGCCGGGGGCTTCAGCCCCCGGTGTTCATCCCCCGGTGTTCAGGCCCGGGACACCGGTCGTCCGGCCCAAATCACATGCGTGCAAAGCCTGGGGAGGCAGGCTTCCCGCGGTTGTTGGCGCGGTCTCAACCGCCGGGCCGCCACCCCGGATTCGTCAAGCTCGTCAGCACGTGATCCTGCCACTCGCCGTCCAGGTACAGGTAGTCCCGCGCGTACCCTTCTACCACGAACCCCAGCCGCCGCAGCAGCCCCCCGCTGCGCCGGTTCCAGGGGAAGAAGTTCGCCATCACACGGTGCATGTTGAGCTCGCGGAAGACGTAGCCGATCGCCGCCTCCAGCCCCTCGCGCATCAGCCCGTGCCCCTCGCGGTCCGCGGCTATGCCGTAGCCCAGGACGCAGTACTGCGCCGCGCCGCGCACGAACTGCGTGAAGTTGGCGTTGCCGATCACGCGGCCAGGATTGGCGTGCTCCCAGATGAAGAGGCGCAGCGAGCGGTCGCCGCGGAACTCGGAGCGGCTCGCCTGCGACTGCGAGCGCCAGAACTCCGCCGTAAAGAACTCGGCGTCCATGCGCGGGCGGGTGCTCGCCAGGTGCTCGTGGTTCTCGACGAAGTAGCGGGCGATCGCTTCGGCGTCGCCGGGCTCGGCCAGGCGCAGCGTCAGGCGCGCGGTGGTCAGCACCGGAGGCTCGCGAAGGGAGAGCATCGTTTGCGGGAATGGGCGGGGGATGGGAGCGCGGACCCCGCCAAGCTACGGACCGGGCGCCGCCGGGGGAAGCGGCATGCGGGTTGCTCTCCAGCCCGCCGCGCAGCACGACGCCCACACACCCGCATGACGGAGCACGAGATGATCCCCGACGACCACAAGGACCTCCCCTTCGAAGGCGGGTCGGAGCCAGTGCCCCAGGTGAAGGAGAGCGTCCCCGGCCCCGGGCGCAGCGCCATGCAGTACGTGGTGATCGGCGTCTGCGTGCTGGTCGCGCTCTTCTCGCTGCTCTGGGTCTTCGGCTTCTAAGCGGGCTGTACGCGCCACCCCGCGCACGCCCGTCCAGACCCGGCTTGCCCGATCCGGCGGGGCGTGGCTATGCTTGGGGCATGCTCGCCGCCGTCGCCCCCCGCCGCTGGGTCTTCCCCCAGCCACCCGACTCCGCCGCCGTCCACCGCCTCTGCCAGGAGCTGCGGCTCCCCCCCGTCCTCTGCGGCCTGCTGGCGCAGCGCGGGATGGCGGAGCCCGTGGCCGTGCGCGGCTTCCTGCGTCCGCACGCCGGGCAGCTGCACGCGCCCGCGCTGCTGGCGGGGATGGGCGACGCCGTGGCCCGCCTTCGCCGCGCCCGCGAGCGCAACGAGGCGGTGCTGGTGCACGGCGACTACGACGTGGACGGGATCTGCTCCACCGCCCTCTACACCCGCGCGCTGGGGATGATGGGGCTGCGCGCCATCCCCTTCGTCCCGCACCGGCTGGTGGACGGCTACGACCTGTCCGACGCCGGGATCGCGGAGGCGCGGAAGTGGGGCGCCACGCTCATCCTGACCGGCGACTGCGGGATCGTGGCGCACGACGCGGTGGAGCGGGCCGCCGCCGCCGGCATCGACGTCATCGTCACCGACCACCACACCGCCGGCCCCACCCTTCCCGCCGCCGCCGCGGTGGTCAACCCCAATCGGGGCGACTGCGGGTACCCCGAAAAGGGATTGGCCGGCGTCGGGGTGGCGTACAAGGTGTGCTGCGCGCTCGCCGCGGAGCTGGGCTTCCCGGAGGAGCGTCTGCACTCCTTCCTCGACCTGGTGGCCGTCGCCACCATCGCGGATCTGGCGCCGCTGGTGGGGGAGAACCGGGCGCTGGTGCGCTGGGGCCTCAAGATCCTGCCGCGGACGCCCAACCCGGGGCTTCGCGCCCTGCTGCGCGTCACCGGCCTGGCGGGCAAGGAGATCACCGCCACGCAGGTGGGGTTCGTCCTCGCCCCGCGCCTCAACGCCGTGGGCCGCATGGGCGAGGCGCTCCGCGGCGTCCGACTGCTGCTGACCGATGACGAGCGCGAGGCGGAGAAGATCGCGGCCACCCTGGAGGAGGAGAACCGCTGGCGCCAGTCGGTCGACGGCGACACCCTGCGCTCCGCGCTCACGCAGCTGGAGACGCAGTTCGACCCCGACCGTGACCGCGGCGTCGTGCTGGCGGCGGACGGCTGGCATCCCGGGGTGATCGGGATCGTGGCGTCGCGCGTGGTGGAGCGCATCCACCGCCCCACGGTGATGATCGCGCTGGACGGGGGGAATGACGGGAAGGGGAGCGCGCGCTCCATCCCCGGCTTCCACCTGTACGACGCCATGCGCGACTGTTCGGAGCACCTGATGCGCTTCGGCGGGCACCGGATGGCCGCCGGGTGCTCCATCCGCCCCGACCGGGTCGATGCCTTCCGCGAAGCCTTCGACGGCCGCGCCCGCTCCGTCCTGGAGGACGACCACCTGTTCCCCCAGGTGCGCGTGGACCTCGAGCTGGAGCTGCACCAGGCCGACGAGGAGCTGGCGCGCCTGATCCGCCACGCCGGCCCCTTTGGGATGGGCAACGCGACCCCCGTATTCGCGGTGCGCGGCGTGCGGCTCGCGGCCCCGCCGAAGCTGGTGGGGAAGGGACACCTGAAGCTCACGCTCGGCGCCTACGGCCACACTCTGGACGCCATCGGCTTCGGGATGGCCGGCCGCCTGGAGGAGCCCGGTTTCTTCGACGGCCCCCTGGACGTGGCCTTCAAGCTCGAAGAGAACACCTGGAACGGCCGCACGAGCCCCCAGGCGAAGCTGGTCGACGTGAGAACGGCAGGGAATAGGGAATAGGGGATAGGGACTAGAAAGTGCGTTCCGCCGTCCCCAATCCCCAATCCCTAATCCCCTAATCCCTGGTCATGAGAATCGTCGCCGGCGAGTGGGGCGGACGCAGGCTGGTGGCGCCGCCGGGCCGGGGGACGCGGCCGACCACCGACCGCGTCCGCGAGGCGTGGATGAGCGCCGTCGATCCGTATCTCGACGGCGCGCGCGTCCTGGACCTCTTCGCGGGGAGCGGCGCGCTGGGATTGGAAGCGCTCTCCCGCGGCGCCGCGCACGCGACGTTCGTGGAGCAGGCCCCGCCCGCCCTGCAGAGCCTGCGCGCCAACCTCTCCGCCCTCGGCGCCGCCGCGCGCGCCGAGGTGGTGCGCGCCGATGCGGTCCGTTACGTCGCGGGGCTGGAGGCGGGCGCCTTCGACCTGGCCTTCGCCGACCCGCCGTACGCGCAGGGGTTCGCCGCCGCGCTCGCGGAAGCGTTCGCCGCCGTCCCCTTCGCCGGGCTGCTGTGCATCGAGCACGGGCGCAACGACGAGATCCCGGAGTTCCCCGGCGCACGCACGCGCCGCTATGGCGATACCGCGCTCACCTTCATCCCGGCCCCCGAATGAGCGACCCGCGCATCGCGCTGTGCCCCGGATCGTTCGATCCGCTCACGCTCGGCCACGAAGATGTCGTGCGCCGGGCGCTCGCGTTCGCCGACCGCGTGGTAGTGGCCGTCTCGCATTCGCCCACCACGGCCAAGCAGGCGATGTTCACGGTGGAGGAGCGCGTGGAGATGATCCGCGAGGCGTTCGCGGGCGAGCCGCGCGTGGAGGCCGCCGCCTTCCAGGGGCTCCTGGTGGACTTCGCGCGCCGGCGGGGAGCCTCGCTGGTGGTGCGCGGCGTGCGCGGCGGGGTGGACTGGGAGTACGAATCCCAGATGGCGGTGATGAACCGCCGCCTGCTCTCCACCCTGGAGACGGTGATCCTGCCGGGGGACCCGATGCACGCGCACGTTTCGTCCACCCTGGTCCGCCAGATCGCCGGGCTGGGGGGAGACGTGGCGCCCTTCCTCTCGCCCGCGGTGCTGCGGCGGGTGAGGACGCGCGCCGCCACGTGAGCTTCCTGGAGGGGGTTCGCGAGCGCGCCCGTGCGCACCCGCGCCGCCTCGTCTTTCCCGAGGGCGCCGACGCGCGCACGCTGGAGGCGGTCGCCCGCATCGCCCGCGAGGGGCTGGCGAAGCCCGTCGTGATCGGCGGCGAGCTGACGGCGGCGGACCTGGAGCGGTTGGGCGTGGAGGTGGAAGTCGCCGACCCCGCCACCGATCCGCGCCGCCCGGGCCTCGCCGCGCACCTGCACGAGCGCCGCCGCGCGAAGGGGATGACGGAGGAGGAGGCGCTCCGCCAGGCGGGCGACCCGCTCCTCTTCGCCGCGCTGATGGTGGCGACGGGGGCGGCGGAGGGCTCGGTGGCGGGCGCCGTTAACGCGACGGGCGAGGTCATCCGCGCCGCGCTCTGGGGCGTGGGCCCGGCGGCGGGGATCCGCACGGTTTCCTCGTCGTTCTACATGGTGGTGCCGCCCTTTCGTGGCCAAACGGAAGTCCTCACCTTCACCGACGCCGGTGTGGTGCCCGACCCCACCGCCGAGCAGCTCGCCGACATCGCCGCCGCCGCCGCGGATGCGCGCCGCCGGGTGGTGGGGGACGAGCCGCGCGTCGCCTTCCTCTCCTACTCCACCCTGGGGAGCGCGGGCGGGCCGTCGGTGGACAAGGTGCGCCAGGCGCTCGCCCTCTTCCGCGAGCGCCGCCCCGGCATCGCCGCGGACGGCGAGCTGCAGGCGGATGCGGCGCTGATCGAATCCGTGGCGCACCGCAAAGCGCCCGGCTCGGAGGTTGCCGGGCGCGCCAACGTGCTGGTGTTCCCCGACCTGGACGCGGGGAACATCGCCTACAAGCTGGTGCAGCGCCTGGCCGGCGCCGAGGCGCTGGGCCCCGTCGTGCAGGGACTCGCCCGCCCGTGCAACGACCTGTCGCGCGGCGCATCGGCGGATGACATCGTGAACGTGGCCTGCATCACCGCGCTGATGGCCGGCTGACCGTCGAGGGGGAACCCGCTGCCAGGTGGGGTGGGCTTGGACCTCCACCCGGACCCGCGCCCGAGCACCCCGGCAGGGGGGTTGGGCTCCCTGACGGTCTCCAGGCCGGAGTAACGGCGCCTGGCAGCGGCTCCGCCTCACACGTCCGGCACCGCCCCCCGCCCGCAGCTCCGCGCCACCGTCCCCAGCCGCGCCTCGTCGGGGAGAAAGGGATCCAGCCGCTCCACCGCCATCGGCACGTCGTCGATGGCCGTCTTCGCCGTGCGCAGCCCCTCGGCCGCGACGACGAGCTCGCGCAGCAGGTCGTCCGGCAGCAGAACGGCCTCGCTCCTCGCCCGTCCGATTGTATGCAACGGTGACTCAATCGGTGCGACGTGTGCCACAGATGCGTGGTGTCTTCCCCCGGTCGAGCATGAACGCGTCGCGAATCGATCCGCAAGCGAGCCGCCCGAAGCGGCCAGCCGCCGCACATTTCACAATCTCGCTGTCCAGTCGGTGCGCCCCGCGCTCAGGAGTGCCGGAGCCACAGAGGAACCACCTCCCCTTCTTCCTCTGTGACTCCGTGTCTGGGTGGGCCCGCAGGTGCAGTTCCTCCGCGCCTCCGCGTGAGACCGCGGTTCAGCGCCTCCGCGCGCAGCACCCGTTGCGCACCGCCCCGCCACGCCGTACCCTGTCGCGCGGACCCGGGCCCGCACGGCGTGGCCTGTAACTGGCACATGGCTTGCCCGGATCGGTGCGGATGCGCAGGCCTTCTCCCCAACAGTGGACCCTACCGAGGAGCCATGAGCTTCCAGACGAGCAAGCAGGACGGAGTAGTTGTGGTGGACGTGGACGGCCAGCTCATCGTGGGCAATCGCCAGGAGCTGAAGCAGAAAGTGCTCGATGAGCTGGAAGGGGGGGAGCGCAAGTTCCTCATCGACTTCTCGAATACCGGGTACATCGACTCGTCCGGCCTGGGCGTGCTGGTGTCGCTCTCCAAGAAGATCCGCGAGCAGGGCGGCGAGCTGCGGCTGGCCAACCTCAACGAGGACCTGCGGACGCTGTTCGAGCTGACCAAGCTGGACACGCTCTTCAACATCGCGGACACGCGCGAGGCGGCGCTGTCCGGCTTCTGAGGGAGCCGCACGGCACCCCGGACCTCTGGGCGCCGCGGCGGGGAGCAGCTTCCCGGCGCGGTGCGACGTGCATCGCGATGCACCCAAGCCCCCGCCGCGCCGCGCCACGAGCATGCGGAACGCTGAGCCGATGAAAGAGCGTCCTGGCGCCGCCCCCGCGGAGCCCACCGCCTTCGCGCTGGAGCTTCCCAGCGACCTGCGCCTGATCGACACCGCGATCACCTACCTCGTCACCCGCTGCCGCGAGTACCACTTCGCGGGCTCGCGGCTGACGCTCAACTTCCGCGTGGGCGTGGCCGAGGCGCTGGCCAACGCCATGATCTACGGCAACGGCCGCGACCCCTCCAAGCGCGTGCGCGTGGAGGTGGAGCTGGACCCGCAGCGGATCAACGTGCGGGTCGTGGACCAGGGCAAGGGCTTCGACTTCACGGAGCTGCGCGATCCGACCCTTCCCGAGCACCTGGAGGCCACCGGCGGGCGCGGGCTCTTTCTGATCCGCTCGCTGATGGACGAGGTGGACTTCAACGAGTGCGGCAACTGCATCCGGCTCACCCTGTACCGCGAGAAGCAGCAGCGCCCCCTGGCGAGCTGATCCCCGAGCACATGATCACCGCTCCTCCCCCCGCCCCCGCCCTGCCACGGGCCGTGCGCGAAGTGCTGGACGACTTCTGCCGCGCGTACCCCGCGAGCAGCGTGTGGGTGCGTGCCGGCGACGGGTGGGCACACGTGTGCGGGGCACCCGGCACGGAGGCGCCTTCGCCGGTGGCGGAGGTGCCGGGGACGCCCTTCGGCGTGGAGCTTCAGGGGGTCGACGCGCCCTCGGCGGAGGGGGTGGCGCGCTTCCTGGGGAGCACCCTGGCGCGCGGGCGGCGGCACGACGACGAGATCCGCTCGTTCAGCCACGAGATGGCGGAGCGCTACGAGGAGATCAACCTCCTCTACTCCATCAGCGAGATCCTGGGCTCCATCATCTCGCTGGACGACGCCGCGCAGACGATCCTCTCGGAAGTGGCGGGAATCGTGGGCGCCGGGCGCGCCGCGCTCTGGGTGCACAACGCGGAGGCCGGGGAGCTCCGCCTGACCGCGGCCGAGGGGGGCGAGGGGCAGCGCGGGCCGATCCCGGTGACCGACCCGTGCTCGGTGACGGCGGAGGTCTTCCGTACCGTGCGCGCCATCCTGCTGGGCCCCAACGACGAGTGGGCCCGCGGCGACTGCGCGGACTTCGCCGGGCCCGCCAAGCAGCGCGGCGCCTTCCTCTCCGTCCCCGTGTCGTACACGCCGCCGGAGGGGGAGGCGCGCACCGTTGGCGTGATCAACGTGAGCGGGCGCAACTCGGCGGAAGGCTTCAACGCGGGCGACATGAAGCTCCTCTCCGCCATCGCCAGCCAGATCGGCGCGGCGGTGGAGAACAACCGCCTGATCGCGGACAGCCTGCGCCAGGAGCGGATGGTGCGCGAGATGGAGCTCGCGCACGACCTGCAGCTCAAGCTCCTCCCGCAGGTGGAGCAGTTCGCGTCGTACGCCGAGGTCGCCGCGCGCTGCGCCCCGGCCGAGTCGGTGGGGGGCGACTTCTACCACCTCTTCCGGCTCCCGGGCGGGCGGCTGGGGGTGCTGATCGGCGACGTGAGCAGCCACGGCTTCGGCGCGGCGCTGATCATGGCGCTCACCATGGGCTCCGTCGCCATCCACGCCTCCGAGGGCGACCGCCCCGGCGAGGTGCTGCGCCGCACGCACCAGGCGGTGATCGAGGAGCTGGAGACGACGGAGATGTACATGACGCTCTTCTACGGCGTCATCGATCCGGCGGAGCGCACCCTCACCTACTCCAACGCGGGGCACTCGCACGCCTTCCGCATCCCCGCCAGCGGCGAGCCGGAGCGCCTGGCCGCCACCGACCTGCCGCTGGGGATGGTGGATCTGGACGCGTACAGCGAGGCGCGCGTGGATTGGGAGCCGGGGCGCGACGTCCTCTTCCTCTTCACCGACGGCCTCTCCGACGCTCTGGGCGAGGGCGAGGTGCAGGGCGAGCGCACGCTCCTCGACGGCGTCGCCGCGCGGCGGGGCGAGCCGCTGCAGCAGATCATCGAGCAGCTCTTCGCGCGCCCCGCCGGCGCCCGCGACATCCCCGCCGACGACCGCACGGCGGTGCTGGTGAGGATGTGACCAGCCGCCGCGAGCTCCGCCGGCTCCCGTATCCGGCCGAGCTCCCGCGCGCCAAGCGCTCGCTGGGCCAGAACTTCCTGATCGACGCCAACATCCAGCGCCGCATCGTCGACTCGCTGGAGCCCGGGCCGGACGACGAGGTGATGGAGATCGGCCCCGGCGTGGGCGCGCTCACCCGCCACCTCGCGGGCCGCGTGCGCCGCCTGGTGCTGGTGGAGCTGGACAACGACCTCGCCGCGCGCCTCCGCGCCGAGTACGCGGGCGAGCCCTCCGTGGAGCTGATCAACCGCGACGTGCTGGACGTGGAGCTGGAGGAGGTGACATCCGACCCCGCCGCGCTCAAAGTGATCGGCAACATCCCGTACAACATCACTACGCCGATCCTCTTCTCCCTCCTGGAGCGCCGTCCCCGCCCGCGCGAGATCGTGCTGATGGTGCAGCGCGAGGTGGCGGACCGCATCCTGGAGCCGGAGGGGAGCAAGACGTACGGCGCGCTGGCCGTGGGCGTGCGCTCCGTGGCCGATGCGAAGCGCGTTCTCAACGTCAGCCGCGAAGCGTTCCGTCCGATCCCCGACGTGATGTCGTCGGTGATCCGCATCACGCCGCACCAGCCGCCGCGCCTGGAGCCGGACGAGGAGATGGCGCTGCGCAACCTGACGCGCGCCGCCTTCGGCCAGCGGCGCAAGCAGTTCCAGCGCATCCTGCGCGACGCCTACCGCCTCTCCCTCGAGCAGACCGAGGAGGTGCAGAGCGGCCTCGGCATCGACCTCCGCGACCGCCCCGAGACCTTGTCTCCCGAGTCCTTCATCCGCCTCACCCGCGCGCTCACGGAGCGCGGGTACGCCATCGCGGGCACGCCTCCGCCCGCCGAATAGCCCCGTGCGTCCTCACCGGAGCGCCACCCCCACCTTTCGCACCGCCCGCCGAACCGGTTTCAGGAATCCACTACCTATCTCCGGATAACATCTTATTTTGGAGCATGCCGCCCGCACCCCTAAACGGACGAGGCCCATGCCCTTGGACTTGAAGCAGATCGAAGCCGCTGCGCTCGCGTTGTCGCCTGATGAAAGAGCTGAGCTCGCCGCGCGTTTGCTGGAAAGCATACACGAGGACGGAGACTGGAAGGATCCGGCGGAGGTGGAGCGCGCCTGGGTTGAGGAAGCACAGCGCCGTTCTCAGCGCTTCCATTCCGGAGAGTCGAAGGGTATATCCGCCGCGGAGGCGATCGCGGAGGCTCGTGCCGCTCTGCATGGCGCGTGAGGACGGTTACATTCGTGGATGAGGCTGCCGAGGAACTTCGGGAAGTTGTCAGCTTCCTGCGCCGGCAGGCTCCTGGGCGCCGATGATCGTTTTCTGATGGAGCTGGGGGATGCTGTTGAGAAGTTGGCCGAGAACCCGTATGTCGGGCCACTGATCGGGCCCGAGGTGCGCAGAACCGGCCTGCGCCGCTTTCACAACCTCGTGTACGAATTTCGAGGACCGGATATCTATGTTCTCGCGGTAGCAATCAGCGTCGAGACCCGGAATACTGGCAGGAGCGGCTCTGACGCGGCGGTTGAAACCGCGGCAACAACGGCGGGAAGCCTGCCATCGCAGGCCCGCATTCTGAGGGACGAGGCCCATGCCCCTGGATTTAAACGAGCTCGAAGCCGCGGTGCTGGCACTGCCGCCGGATCAACGCAAGTACCTCGCCGAGCGCCTGCGGGCGAGCCTCGGCGATGTGGATGAACCGGAGGTCTCGGGCGAGCTGGAGCGCGCCTGGGCGGAACTGGCGGAGCGCAGGTACCAGGCATACCTCGCGGGCCAGGTGCGAGCCGTTCCCGCCGATGAGGCGCTTGCCCGTGTCCGCGAGCGTCGCCACGCGTGAGAGACGTCGTTGTCCTCGACTGCGCGGTGGAGGAGATCGCGGAAGCGGCGGATTATCTCGACCAGGAGACTCCCGGCCTTGGCGACGAGTTCATCGAGGAGGTGCAGCGGACCATCGGGCGACTAAGGCTAAATCCCTACGTCGGGCCGAAGATCGAGTCGAGGGTGCATAAGATACGTCTCAGGCGATTCTCGTACGACCTCATCTACTTGATCCCGCCGTCGTCGGTGATTGTCGTCGCGGTCGTGC
>JAUJMI010000092.1 GCA_030446945.1 Longimicrobium sp.
TTGCTGGACCGCACCACCCCGATCAACGGCCTCCCCATCGACTGGCGCACGCTGGATTCCAAGCGCGAGCGCGACCTGCGCAAGCTGCAAAAGGTGCAGGCGTACGGCTACACGGAGGAGTGCCGGCGCGGCTTCGTGCTGCGCTACTTCGGCGACCCGGCCGCCATGCGCGAGTGCGGCGCCTGCGACAACTGCCTGCGCGCGGTCGGGCGCCCCGCCGTGGCCGGCGCCGGCGCATCGGAGGCGGTGGACCTGGGCACCTCCTCCACGCGCCGCCGCCCCTCGCGCCCCGCGCGCCGCACCGACCTGCTGGACCGCCTGCGCGAGCTGCGCGGCGAGCTGGCGCGCCGGCACGACCTGCCGCTCTTCATGGTCTTCCCGGAGGAGGTGCTGAAGGCGCTCGCCGGGTACGCCCCCAGCACGCCGGAGGAGGTGCTGCGCGTCCCCGGCGTCACCCCCGCGCTGCTGGACCGCTGGGGGGCGCCGCTGATGGACGTCCTCTCCGCGTTTTCTTTCGAGAACGGAGGCCGCATCGGCCGCCGCGCCCCCGCCGAGCCCGCCCCCAAGCGCGCCGCCCCCCAGGTCGCGCCCCCGACCGCCGAGGAAGCGGACCTGTATGGCAGGCTCAAGGCGCTGCGGTCGAAGCTCGCCAAGGAGGCGAGCCTCCCCTCGTATTGCATCTTCTCGGACAAAACCCTGATCGAGCTCGCCCGCCGCCGCCCCGGTGACGACGCGGAGATGCTGGAGGTCCCGGGGGTGGGGCCGGCGAAGCTGGAGAAGTACGGGGAGGCGTTCCTGGAGGTGCTGCGGGAGGGGTGAGGGGGGCCCTCACCCCCGTCTCGTTACACTCGCCTGCCCCCTCTCCCGATAACAGGAGAGGGCTGCGCCCTCCCGTTATCGGGGCAGGCGGCGAATGCCTGTTCGTCCCGCGAATCCTCGTACGGGCTCGATTCGTCGCGCCCGTGCCCGACGCCGCTCCGCCGCCCATCGCGCACACCGACGCTACGTAGGGGCAGACCTGCGTGTCTGTCCACCCTTGCCCCCACCGCGGCCACCGGCCTTGCGCACCCATAACCTGTGGGGGCCGCCCCACGCGGCTGCGCCTTCCCCGCTCCGACCCGCGCAACCCGCAAAGATGCCTGCGTGCGCCCCTCCCCCAGGTGGTTGGGGGCCTCGGCACCTTCCATCCCGCCCCTCTCCTCGGTACACTTTGTCAACGGTGACGGAACACCCGCGCGGCAGCATTGTACCGAAGAAATGGCGAAAGACAGGGCGATTTTCCAGGACGGGCGGGGGAGGGGATGGCTGGTGGAGATCCTCTACGGGCACCCCGCCCCCACCGAGCGCGGGTTCTACGGCGCGCGCTTCCTATGCCCCGAAGACCCCGGGGAGCCGCCGCGCGTGGGATACGTGGAGATGGACGCCGTGGCCGAGGACGACGAGGAGCTCCTGTTGGAGGCGCTCGCCGAGTCCGAGCCAGCGCGCGAGGCGGGTGAGGAAGAGCGCTGAGTCCTAGGTGCTGAGTGCTGAGTGAGCTGCCGTTCAGGACTCAGCTCTTAGCACTTCTGTTTTCCCGGGCCCGGACCTCCGCCGCGCCCGTATCCGTAAGCCGCCGCGATGAAGCAGCAACGTTCCGCCGTCGAGCTGTTCCTGGAGCCCGCCGCCGCCGAGCTGGTGCGGCGGGAGATCGCGCGCGCCCGCGGCAACGAGGTGTGCTTCGTGGCGCGCGTGGGCGAGGGCGGCGCCGTCAGCGAGCCGCGCGTCATCGCCCGCGGCGGGCCGTCGGCGGTGCTGGCGCTGGTGAAGTCGCCCGAGGCGGGGGGGCTGCTCATCCACAACCACCCCTCGGGCGTGCTGGAGCCCTCCGAGGCGGACTTCCAGGTCGCGGCGCGGGTGTGGGAGATGGGGCTGGGCTCCGCCGTCGTGGACAACGACGCGAGCGAGCTGTACGTCATCGTGGAGCCGCCCGACGTCAACGAGTGCAATCCGCTCGACCTGGACGTGCTCGATCGGGACCTGGGCCCCGGCGGAGCGCTCGCCTCGCGCCACCCACGCTATGAGGACCGGCCGCAGCAGCGCGAGCTGGCGCGCATGATCGGCTCGCTCTACAACGAGGGAGGCGTCGGCATCGCGGAGGCGGGGACGGGGACGGGGAAGTCGGTAGCGTACCTCCTTCCCGCGATCCACTGGGCGGTGCTCAACGGCGAGCGCACGGTGGTGTCCACCAACACCATCAACCTCCAGGAGCAGCTGGTCGACAAGGACCTCCCCATGCTGCGGCGCGCGCTGGGGATCCCCTTTCGCTTCACGCTGGTGAAGGGGCGGCGCAATTACGTCTCCGTCCGGCGCGCGCTGCTGGCCCGCGACAACGCGGCGGCGCTGTTCGACGCGGAGAAGCAGGCGGAGCTGGCCGGGATCGTGGAGTGGCTGGGGAAGACGGGCGACGGCTCCCTCTCCGACCTGTCGTTCCGCCCCTCGGCCGAGGTGTGGGACGAGGTGTCGTCGGAGAGCGACGTGTGCCTGCGGGCGAAGTGCCCCAACTTCGAGGACTGCTTCTACCAGCGCGCCCGGCGCGAGGCGTCCGCGGCGGACATCATCGTCTCCAACCACCACCTCCTGTTCAGCGACCTGGCCGTGCGCCGCGCGCAGGGGAACTACTCCGCCACCGCCGTCCTGCCGCACTACAAGCGGCTGGTGCTGGACGAGGCGCACAACCTGGAGGAGGCGGCGACGAGCCACCTCGGCGCCACCGTCTCCCGCCGTGGCCTCTTCCGCACGCTGCGACGGCTGGAGCACCGGGGAAAGGGGCTGCTGCCGGCCTTCCGAGGGGCGCTTGGGGCGGTGAAGAACGACCTGCTGGCCCGGGCCGCGCTCGACACCATCGAGGAGCGGCTTCTTCCGTCCCTCGAAGGCGCGCGGGAGCGGGCGGCGGCGGTGTTCTCCTTTCTCAACGACGTCTTCAACTCCGGCGAGCCCCTCGCTCGGCTGGACGACCACTTCGCCGCGCACCCCGTGTGGCCGCTGGGGCTGGACGACGCACTCTCCGGGCTCCTGGACAACCTCCAGTCGCTGCTGGCCGGGATGGAGCTCCTGCGCGAGCGCGCCGCCACCGACGACGAGCTGCGCCGCCAGATGGAGCAGCAGCTGATGGAGCTGCGCGGCGCCGCCAACCGCGTGCAGGGCGCCGCGGACGGCCTGCGCATGGCGCTGCGCCCCGGCGACGAGCGCGTCAAGATGGTGCGCTGGATGGAGCGGCAGGCGGCACGCGAAGGCCGCGAGGGGAACCTGACGCTGAACGCCGCCCCGCTGGACCTCTCCGGCGTCCTGCGCGAGTCGGTCTTCGAGCAGGTGCCGACGGTGATCCTGACCTCGGCGACCCTTTCGACGCAGGAGAAGGACTTCCGCTTCGTGCGCCACCGCCTGGGCCTCAGCGACGTCTTCGAGCAGGAGCACCCGGTGGCGGAGGCCGTTTTCCCGTCGCCCTTCGACTACGGTCGGCAGGCGCTCCTGGCTGTCCCCACCGACCTGCCGCTCCCCGCGGGCGATGCGGATCCGCGCCACGACGAGGCCAGCGTGCGCGCGGTGCTGGAGCACGCCAAGATCTCGGACGGGGGCCTCTTCGTCCTCTTCACCTCGTACCGCGCGCTCCGCCACGTGGCCTCCGAGCTGCGCCGCCGCCGCGCCGACCTGGAGTGGCCGCTCTTCGTGCACGGCGAGGGGCCGCGCGCGCAGCTGGTGGAGCGCTTCGCCGTCTCCGGGCGCGGCATCCTGCTGGGGACCACCTCGTTCTGGGAGGGGGTGGACGTCCCCGGCTCGGCGTTGCGCGGGCTGGTGATCCCCAAGCTTCCCTTCAAGGTCCCCAGCGAGCCCGTGACCGCCGCGCGCATCGAGGCGATCGAGAGGGCGGGCGGCAACTCCTTCGTCTCGTACATGCTCCCCAGCGCGGCGATCCGGCTGAAGCAGGGCTTCGGCCGTCTGATCCGCTCCACCGGCGACCACGGCGTCGTACTGGTGCTGGACGGACGCGTGGCGAAGAAGAGCTACGGCCGCTATTTCATCGACTCCCTCCCCCCGGCGCCGGTGGTGAAGGGGCCGTGGCGCGAGGTGAAGGAGGCGATGCTGAGGTTTTATGGGGAGCGGGAGGAGCGTAGGGCGGGGTAGGGACTGCGGGGAATGGGGAATGGGGAATGGGTAACGGGGAACGGCAGGGGAAGGGTACAGGGGGTACAGGGGGCAGCAGAACCCCTTACTACACATCAGCTCGGTGCCCCTCCTGCAAACCACTGGGCGGGGGCGCGCAGGCATCGGTGCGGGGCTGCGTGGGCCGTCGTGGGGTCGGGACGGGCAGACACGCACGAGGCGTCCTTGCGCGAGGGGCGGCGGAGCAGCGCCGGGGCACGCCTGGAATGCCGGAGGGCCCGCGAGAGGGGGAGCCCGCGTGCCCCGAATCTCTGCGGACGCGCGCCGACATCCGCCCCCTCTCCGGATAACAGAGGCGCAGCCTCTCCCGTTACCGGGAGAGGGGGCAGCGAGGAACGAGCGGGGGTGAGGGTCCCCGCGGAACCCCCTCGCCGCACCCGTGTACCGGCGCCGTTCCCGTCGGACGGGGCCGTGGCCGACTTGGTCCTGGTGCACTCCTTTCCGTTCGTCTTCAACGTGGCCGATGTGGCGATCTCGCCGGGCGCCGTGGTGCTGGCGGCACGACTGGTGCGCGACACCCCGGCCGACTCCACTCCGTCCACCGCGCTCTGAGGCTTCGTACATGCCCCGTCTCGCCCGGCACTTCCAGGCTCTGCCGCCCTATCCTTTGACTGACGTTCCGGGCATCAAGCGCGAGCTCCTGGCCAAAGGGGTGGACGTGATCGACCTGGGGACGGGCGACGCGGACCTGGCGCCGCCCCCGGCCGCGGTGCAGGCGCTGCGCGAGGCGGCGCTGGACCCGGCCAACTCGCGCTACCCCTTCCAGCTCGGCCTGGTGGAGTTCCGCGAGGAGATCGCGCGGTGGATGCAGGGGCGCTTCGGCGTGGCAGTCGATCCGATGCGCGAGGTGCTACCGCTGATCGGCTCCAAGGAGGGGATCTTCCACCTCCCGTTCGCCTTCCTGGAGCGCGGCGACGTCACCATCATGCCCGACCCCGGCTACCAGGCGTATCTGGGCGGCACCGTGCTCGCCGGCGGCGAGGCGCACCTGGTTCCGCTGCGCCCCGAGAACGACTTCCTCGTCCCGCTGGACGAGCTTCCCGCGGAGGTGGTGAAGCGCGCGCGCATCCTGTACCTCAACTACCCGAACAACCCCACCGCCGCCATCGCGCCGCGGGACTACCTGGAGCGCACGGTGGAGTTCTGCCACGAGCACGACGTGATCCTGGCGTACGACAACGCTTACTCGGAGATCGCGTTCGACGGGTACGTGCCGCCGTCCATCCTGGAGATCCCGGGGGCGCGCGAGGTGGCGATCGAGTTCCACTCGATCTCCAAGACGTACAACATGACGGGGTGGCGCGCGGGGTGGGCCGTGGGCGAGCCGCAGCTGATCGCGGCGCTGCAGCGGGTGAAGACCTTCGCGGATACGGGCGTCCCCTTCTCCATCCAGCACGCGGGCGCAGCGGCCCTCCGCTCGCACGCGGAGTGGGTGCCGGGGAACGTGGCCACCTTCCAGGCCCGTCGCGACGCCGCGGTCGAGACGCTGCGCGCCGCCGGCTTCGACGTCCCCAATCCCGCCGCCACGATGTACCTGTGGGTGCCGCTCCCCGAGGGCGTGGAGTCGGAGCAGTGGGCGCGCCGCCTCCTGCTGGAGCAGGGGGTCAGCGTCCTCCCCGGCAAGTCGCTGGGGCGCGGCGGCGAAGGGTTCTTTCGCATCGCGCTGACCACGTCGGAGGAGCGGATACGTGAGGCGGCGGGGCGCATCGCGCGGATGTTGGACACGGCGGCGGTCTGACGCTGCGCGCCGTGGAGACGAGCCCGGCGGGGGGTGCCCATCCCTTCGCCGGGCTCGCGCCTTTGATGCGCGGATCATGGCCGCGGCGGAACCGGCCGGGCGGGGGTGAGTAGAATGGAGACGATGACCCGCGCCACTCTCGAACCGCCGCCCGCGCACGCGCGCACCCCGGAAGCCACCGGCGCGGTTCCGCACGTGCCCATCCGCGCGCCGTTCAGCCGGCCGCCGAGCCACGAGCGCGGCGGGCAAATGAGCCGGCGCGGGGTCGCGTTCTCGGCCGGGGTGCACCTGCTGCTGGCGCTGGCGGTGTGGCTGGCGCCGGTGCGCCGTACTGCGCAGCCGGGCGATTCGCCGCGCGTGGGTGCGCAGTCGGACGCGGTCAGCTACGTGGACATCGGCGCGTGGCCCGGCGATGACGGAGGCGCGGGTGGGCTGCCGGCGCCGCAGACCGCCGCTGGTGCCGAGCAGCTCCCGGCACCGGCGCGGGCGGACACGGCGTCGGGCGCGGCGCCGGAGCTGAGGAGCTTTCCGCAGCGCGCCCCCGCCGGTATCCCGGGGCGGGTGGCACCGCGCGCGGGCGGCGCTCCCGCGGGCGCGGCTCCGGGCAGCGGCGTGGCTCCCGGCGCGGGTACCGGCACCGGGACGGGTGGCCGCGGTCCGGGGCGCTCCGGCGCGGCGGGCGGGCGGCTGGGCACGGAGCTTGGCGACGAGCGGCTGGTGGTGCGCCCCGGGGCGGCTCCCGAGACCCCGATGAGCGACAACGACCGGGTGCGCGCGCGGATCGCGCGGAGCCTCGGCGCCTACAACGACTCCGTTGCCGACGAGGCGCGGCGCCGCCACCGGGCCGAGAACTGGACGATCAAGGACCGGCAGGGGCGGGAGTGGGGGATCGGGAAGTGCGGCGCCCCCGTCATCGCCGGCAGGCGCATCCCCACGTGCACCACACCGCCGGTGGGACGCAGCCGCGAATCCGAGCTGCACGACGCCGAAGTGAGGCGGCAGCGCGGCGAGATCGACCGCCAGGCGGAGACGCAGGACATCGACCAGAACATGCGAGAACGGACGCGGGCCACCCGCGAACGCATGGACCGCGAGCGCGAGCAGCGACGGCGCGGAGGGGCGCCCGGCAATCCATAGCCGGGCGCCTTATTGGTGCCCGGCTGGAACACCTCTTGCACCCCCGCGCCCCGCGCCGCGCTGCGCAAATCGGCTGGCACCAACATCGTACGAAGGGGGAACATGGGGCAGACTCGGGGGAAGCGCTCGCCGCGCGACGAGGGCAACGAGGGCGAGAACGCGCTGGTATTCGCCCTGGGGGCCGCCACCGGGTTCGCGCTCTCGCTGTGGGTGGTGGGGCGCGCCGCGCGGGAGGTGGAGGCGGGCGGCGTGCGCGGGCGGCTCCGCGACGGGGCCCTCTCGCTCACCGAGCGCCTGCGCCCGGGCCGCCTGCGGCGCGAGTACAGCGACCAGCGCGAGCTGACCCGGCTGGAAGACGCCGTGCTGGACGCCTTCCTGCGCGACGCGGTCCTGGCCGAGCGCCCGATCGACGTGGGTGCCATCAGCCGCGGCATCATCGAGCTCTCCGGCTCGGTGGACACGCACGAGGAGGCCCAGCTGGCGGTGCACACGGCGGAGCGCGTGCCCAACGTGGAGACGGTGGTCAACCGGCTGGAGATCGAGAACGACATTGCGCGCCGTCCGGCGCGCGTAAACCAGGGGACGGGGGGAGCGATGTCGGCAGAGTGGAGTGGCAACGTGAGCGGGATGGGGCGGAAGCGTCAGGGCGACACCGAGCCGGACCAGCGGGACGATTCGCAGCACATCCGCGAGACCTCCATCGAGCACTCGGACCGCCGCGAGTTTGAGGAGGAGGACCTGGCGCACTCGCACACCATCATGACCTCGCGCCCGTCGCCGCACCCGGAGAACCCCACGAACTTCTCCGAGGACGAACTGGACAACCAGAGCCCGTACGGCAAGCACGCCGACCCGCAGACCGAGCAGCCGCAGGAGCTGAACTCGCTCGGCCGTGTGGGCGAGGGAATGAACCCGGGCATCCAGCTGCGTCTGGAGCAGGCCGACCTGCCGGTGAAGCCCAACCAGGCCGCCAACCCCACCGAGCCGCGCGACGAGAACGCCTGAGCGCGCTTCCGCGGGCAAAAGCGGCGCGGGCCGGGGGCGATGACTCCGGACCGCGCCGCCCTCACCCGGCAGCTTACCGCTGCCACCCTCTCCCACAAACAGCCGTGGGAGAGGGACTTGGGGGCCGCGCGTTGGGCGGGCACGGGCGCGATGAATCGTACCCCTACGATCACATCGCCACGTACTCACGCCCCTGAATTGATTCCCCCGACGCCCGCCCGTACATTCCCGGCGGCCGCACCGCCGCCATTCCACGGAATCGAACGCAGATGCCGGACGTACCGCTCAAGGACCAGGTCCGCGCGGACCTGAACGACGCCCGCCGCGGGCGCGACAAGCTCCGCACGACCGTGCTCAGCACCTTCATATCCGAGATCCGCAACCGTGAGATCGAGGTGGGCGGCGAGCTGAACGACGAGCAGGTGCAGGGGGTGGCGATCTCGGCCATCAAGAGGCGCCGCGAGGCCGCCGAGCTGATGCGCGCCAACGGCCGCGCCGAGCTGGCGGAGAAGGAGGAGCAGGAAGCCGCCGTGCTCCAGGGCTACCTTCCCGCGCAGCTCACCGAGGACGAGGTGCGCGCCATGGTCCGCGACGCCGTCGCCGCCGGCGCCAGGAACCTGGGCGACGTCATGAAGCAGGTGAGCCCGCGCACCAAGGGCCGCTTCGAAGGCAAGGAGCTCAACCGCGTCGCCAAGGAAGTCCTCGCGGGCTGAACCCGGCGTTTGGACGAAGAGGAGCCGCGGCGGTTGAAACCGCTGCAACAACCGCGGGAAGTCCGCCTTCGCGGATGGTGATCGGCTGCGACCCCGGCCTCACTCCGCCGCCCCCGGGACCGCTTCAGCGGTCTTCCCGTGGTTCCAGCCGGCGTTTCAGCCCCGGTGCCCCGGCCCGCGATGATTCGGCCCCGGACGGCGGGATCCCTCGATTACCCGAACGCCGCCAGCAGGTCTCCCACCGCGTCCAGCACCGGCTCGCGGTTCTCCTTTGAACGCTCGTACCGCTCGATGTGGAGGAGCGTCTCCTCGTCCAGGCTGGCGTCGCGGAGCCAGTCGACGAGCGAGTCGCGGTCCATCCCGTCGTAGCCCAGCACCGGCTCCTCGTCCGCGTCGGAGTACTCGCCGATGGCGCCGTGCGAGTCGCGCGAGCCGTCGGTGCCGCGGAAGCCGCCGGAGCCCGCGCCCGAGCGGAGGTCGCGCCCCTGGCCTTCGTCCAGCGCCGCCACCAGCGAGCCGCCGCGCAGCGCCCCGCGGAAGGCGAACGCGATCACCCCCACCGCCGCCGCGCCCAGCGCGAGCTTCCACCAGCCGTCGTTCCGATCCCTGTAATCCATGTCTGTGCGCCCGTGCGTTGAAAGTGGTCCGGCCCGTCGCGGCGAGCGGGCGCAAAACCCCGGCCACCCTCACACCGGCGCGTCGCCCTCCGGCTCGGGCGCGGGGGTGGGGCGCACGCGGATGCGCTGGGCCAGCGAGTGGCTGATGACCGTGCGCGCCCCGTTCACCGCCACCGACACGGGGCCGTCGAAGGGCGACTTGTCCAGCAGCTCCACCTCCGCGCCGGGGCGCAGGTTGAGCGAGCCCAGGTAGCGCAGCTGCTCCGGCTCGTCCACCTCCACCTCCAGGATGCGCCGGCACTCGCCCGTGGCCAGGTCGCCCAGCGAGGGGTAGTGCGCGGTGTCCACCTCGCCGGTGGCGCTGGGGATGGCGTTGCCGTGCGGGTCGCGGTCCGGCCCGCCCAGCAGCCGCGCCAGCCGCTCGATCAGCTCGTCGCTGGCGGCGTGCTCCAGCCGGTCGGCCTCCTCGTGCACTCGGTCCCACTCGTAGCCCAGCTTCTCCACCAGGAACAGCTCCAGCACACGGTGGCGGCGGATGATGCGCAGCGCCGCCAGCTCTCCCGAGGCGGTGAGCCGCACGCCGTAGTACGGCTCGTGGCGCACCAGCCCCTGCTCCGCCAGGCGCTTGACCATGGCGGTGACGGCCGCGGAGGTGAGCCCCAGCCGCTCCGCGATCCGCGACGTGGCCACGGGCGACTCCAACTGCTGGAGCATCCACACGGCCTTGAGGTAGTCTTCCACAACCTGGCTGAACATCGACACGGCGCGCCCACGGGGTCGGGTTGAATGCGGGATGCGCTGAACAGTATGACACATCTTGGCGACGCGGCAAGCGGCACCTTGCGCGTCCGCACGATTCGCGCGCATGTTTGGGGTCATCCTGCTGCACCGGCCCCCTTATCTGCCGTGCCCGCATGCTTTCCCACCCGCTCACCTTCCTTACCGATCCCGCGCGGCTGGCGGCCCTCGCAGAGACGGGGCTGCTCGATTCCGCGCCGGAAGAGGTGTTCGACCGGCTGACGCGCCTGGTGGTGCGGACGCTGGGCGCCGGCGCGTCCACGCTCACGCTGCTGGATGGCGAG
>JAUJMI010000475.1 GCA_030446945.1 Longimicrobium sp.
GCATCGTGATCGACATGCGCGGCAACTTCGGCGGGGTGGGCGGGATGGCGATGGGGGTGGCAGGGCACTTCACGGAGCGGCGCGACACCCTCGGCACCATGATCACGCGCCGGGACCGGCTGCAGTTCGTGGCCAATCCGCGCCGCTCCACCCGCGCGGGAGAGTCGGTGCGGCCCTTTGCGGGGCCGATGGCGGTGCTCACCGACGCGCTCTCGGTGAGCACGGCAGAGATCTTCGCCGGCGGGCTGCAGAAGCTGGGGCGTGCGCGCGTCTTCGGAGCGCCCTCGGCGGGGCAGGCGCTCCCCTCGCTGGCCACAAAGCTCCCCAACGGCGACGTGCTGGTGCACGCCGTCGCGGACTTCCGTGGGCCCGGCGGCTACCGGCTGGAGGGCCCCGGTGTGGTGCCGGACGTGGCGGCGCCGCTCACCCGCGCCGCGCTCCTCGCCGGGCGCGACCCGGCGCTGGATGCCGCGCTCCAGTGGATCGACGAACAAAAGGCCGGCTCGCGCTGAGCCGTCCCCGACGACGTGCCGGCAGCCGCCGGCCCACGCGCCCGCACACGGGCGCATACTCGCAAACCTGGAAGGAAATCCCATGAAGCATGGCTTCGGCCGTACCCTGGCTCTCGCGGCGCTGGTGCTCGCCGGTTCCGCACGCGGCGCCGCCGCGCAGGACCTCCCGCCCGCGAAGCAGATCGTCGACCGCTACGTGGAGGCGATCGGCAAGGGGGCGGCGACGCGGCAGAACTTCCGGCACGTGGTGGCCGAGATGACCATGCCCAGCGGCACGATGACGATGGACATGAAGTTCGCGCGCCCCAACAAGATGGTGATGAGCGTGGAGATGCCGGGACTGGGTTCCATGCACAGCGGCTACGACGGCGCACGCGGCTGGTCCGTGAACCCGATGTCCGGCGCGCAGGTCATGGAGGGGAAGGAGCTGGAGCAGTTTGCCCGCCAGGCCGAGTTCGACGCCAGCTTCAACCTGTCGTCCCACTTCCCCTCCATGACCACCGTGGATCGCTCCACCGCCAATGGGCAGCCCTGCTACCGGGTGCGCATGGTGTCGGCCGGGCAGGACACCGTGCATGCCTGCTTCGATGTCGCCACCGGGCTGATGTCGCAGATGCAGACCCGGCAGGAGTCGCAGATGGGGCGTATGGAGACGACCGTCAACATGCTGGACTACAAGGACTTCGGCGGGGTGAAGATGCCCACTCGTACCGTGACCCAGGTGATGGGGCAGGAGCTTACGACGACGATCAAGTCGGTCAGCACCGACCCCATCGCGCCGGCGGCGTTCGAGCCGCCCGCCGAGGTCAAGGCGCTGATGCAGCAGCCGCCCGCGCCGAAGAAGAACTAGGCGGAACGGCGGGTCTCACGCGGAGACGCGGAGAGTTGCAATGGGGGGCGCAGAGGGAGACCTTTGTGCCTCTCTCTACTTCCTGAACGAAGCGCCGCCCGGGCATCCGCGTCCACCCCGGAACTCTGGCGCGGAGTGAAGGAGACGGACTCTGCCGCGATCACCGGACTCGCCCGTGTTCGGGCGCCGGTACGTTGGTCTCGAAACGCACTCCGCCACCCGAGCGTCTGATCCGCGGGAACAGGTGCACTCCGTTTCGGGCGAACCGGAATGCACGGTCGGCGGAACATCGACTGGATGGTCCCGCGTGGCGGAGCCCGTCTCCTTCACTACGCGCCACAGGATTAGGCTGCGAAGCCGCGGGTGTGGGTGGGGCGCTTCGTTCAGGAAGTGGAGCGTCTGTGGTATGAGGTCGATCCGAACGCTCGCGCGGCGTTCCTCTGGCCCGTGCGGCTGGGGGGGACGTATCTTCCGCGCGTCTCCCCATTTCCCATCCGGCCTGGCGCGATGATCGAGCTTCACCGGCTGACCAAGCGGTACGGCGACTTCCACGCGGTGCGCGACCTTTCGCTGCGCGTGGAGGGCGGCGAGGTGTACGCGCTGCTGGGCGCCAACGGGGCGGGGAAGACCACCGCGCTCCGCTGCCTGGCGACGCTCCTGGAGCCGTCGTCGGGAACGGCGCGCATCGCGGGGTTCGACGCGCGCACCCACCCGCTGGAGGTGCGGCGGCGGCTCGGATTCCTGGCCGCTTCGATGGGGCTGTACGCCCGCCTCACCGCCCGCGAGCTCCTCCGCTACTTCGCCGACCTGCACGGCGTGCCGGCCGCGGAGGCCCCCGCGCGCATCGAGGCCGTGGTGGAGGCGTTCGGGCTGGAGGAGTTCGCGGACCGGCTGTGCGGCAAGCTCTCCACCGGCCAGCGGCAGCGCGTGTCCATCGCCCGCGCCGTGGTGCACGATCCGTCGGCGCTGGTGCTGGACGAGCCCACGCTCGGGTTGGACGTGCTGAGCGGCGAGTCCATCTACCGCTTCGTGGAGGATGCCCGCCACCGGGGGCGCGCCGTCGTCTTCTCCACGCACCAGATGAGCGAGGTGGAGCTGCTGGCCGACCGCGTGGGGATCATTGCCGGGGGACGGCTGGTGGCGGAGGGGACGGTGGCGGAGGTGGTGGCGGGGAGTGGCGAGGCGAGCCTGGCGCGTGCCTTTTTGCGCATCGTGCGGGAGGCCGCGTGAACCTGCGCACGGTGAAGACGGTGGTGCGCAAGGAGCTGCGCGAGACGCTCCGCGACCGCCGCACGCTCTTCATGATGCTCGTCATCCCCACCCTGCTGTACCCGGCGCTCTTCGTGGCGCTGGAGCAGCTCGCCCTTTTCGGGCAGCGGCAGCTGGAGGAGCGGGCCCCCGCCGTCGCCGTCGCCGGGGGCAAGGACGTGCGCGAGTTCCTGGCGCGAGACACCCTGCTCCGCGTCGTCCCCGCGGCCGACGCGACGGGGGCCGCGGTGCGCGCCGGGCGGGTGCAGG
>JAUJMI010000476.1 GCA_030446945.1 Longimicrobium sp.
GCTACCGCTTCCTTTGCCGCGGCGTCAGCGGCGGAACAGGTAGCTGAACTTCAGGAAAAACGCGTCGGAGCGCAGCTCCAGCCCGCTGAAACGGAACGATTCCCGGTCGTACACCTCGCGGCCGTAACCCAAAAAAATCACCGTGCCGGGTGAGGGCTGATAGCTGAAGAGGAGGTCTAGCTGAAGCGGGTTCAGCTGGGCCTCGTCCTCCACCACACGGCGGCCCCGCCGCACGCGGAAGGGAGCGTCGTTGCGCAGGTACGGGAGGCCCTCCGGGGTGCGCAGCACGTCCACCTCTTCCACCGCGTACTGGCCGACGGCGCGGAAGAACACCGCGCGCGAGAGCTGGTACTCCATCTTCAGCCGCGGGAGCGTGGCCACGGAGTACAGCGACCCGTCGCGCTCGCGGGAGATGCGCGTGCGGCGCAGGCTCGCCTCCACGCGCAGCGCATCGGTGGGGCGCAGCGCCACCTCACCGGTGACGGACCACTGCCGCCCCGCCGTCCCCTCGGCGAAGATCGGCGTCTGCTGCCACTCCGTCCCCACGCCGGCGGACACGGTCTTGAAGTACGAGGAGTTTCCGCTGAGCGAGAAGCCGTGCAGCCCGGACAGCTCGCGGATGGGAGCGACGAGCGCCTCCCCCGTGCCCACGCCCGGAGCCGAGTACGCCGCGTAGTCGGATGGGTCGAGCACGAAGAAGCGGTTGGCGTAGCTCGCCTCGACCCGGTTGTTGCCGCGGAACGAGAGGCTGGTGCGGACCGACGCCGAGCCCTCCGCCGCTCGCTCCCCGCGCCAGAAGTCGCGCCCGTCGTACACGCGGTTCAGCAAAAGAAAGACATTGCGGTTCTCCAGCAGCGCCCCGGCGCGGCCGAAGGAGGTGAACCGGTTGACGGCGAACAGCTCGGTGAGCGCCGTCCGGCGCACAAAGCCGGCCTGCGACTGGAACTCCTGCGGAACGTCACGCGCCTGCAGACGGAATCCCCAGCGGCGCCCACTCCGGTCCACCGCCGTGTGCAGGAGGTGGCCGGCCCGTTCGTGCGTCGCCACCGCCACCCGGCTCCCCGCCGCGCCCGCGCTGTCGAGGCCCGCGGGGTCGGGGCGCCACGCCCGCGTCCAGCTCTCCGCCCCCTGCAGCTGCCAGCTGTAAACCCCGCCGAAGCGGAAGCGCGCGTCCACCCCGAGCACCCGGTTGAAGGCATCGCCCGTCTCGCGGCTGGTGAGCAGCGCTCCGATCGACGAGCCGCTCCCCACGTCACGCTGCACCCGCGCGATGTTGAACACCGCCCGCTCGCCCCGCGGCGCGAAGCCGCCCCGGGCGGCGAGCGGGCTTTCGTCCACAGCGCCCAGGTACCCCACGCTGAAGCCGTTCACTTTCCCCGTGAGCTTCACCCCGGCGCTGGGGTCCACGATGGTGCGGGTGTAGACCAGCGGCTCGGGGGTCCCGAAGATGTCTCCCCCCTCCAGGAAGAAGGGGCGCTTCTCCGGCACCGAGATGGCGAAGCGCTCGTTCACCGTGATCTGACCGGCATCCGCCTCCACCTGCGAGAAGTCCGGGTTGATCGTGGCGTCCAGCGTCATGTTGCTGGTGAGCCCGTACTTCAGGTTCACCCCGAGGTCAGGCTCCAGCTCTCCCCGCGCGAAGCCGTGGCTCCCCGTCGTGCCCAGGCGCCGGGCGGTCGCCGTGGGGTTCACCTCCACGAGCCGCCCCGGGCGCAGCCCGTGAATTCCCTGCAGTGTGCCGCTCTGCGCCAGGCGCGAGGGGTTGCCGCGCGAGAGCGGCGCCCACGCCTCTTCGGCGCCGCTCGCGGCGATGCTGCGGATGACGTTGATCCCCCACGTCTGCGTGCGCCCCCCGGCGAACTTCAGGCTCTTCAGCGGAATGCGCAGCTCCACGGTGTACCCCTCCGGGGTGAGCCGCCCGCGGGACTGCCAGAGGAAATCGGGGCTGAAGTCCGCCCTGTCCTCGCGACGGCGTGCTCCGCCCTCGTTCAGGATCCCGTCCTGCTGGATCCCGAGCGGGTTTACGTAGAACGCGAAGGCGCGGCGCTGGTCGTAAAAGGTGTCCAGGAGGATCTGCACCTGGTCGTCGCGCAGGATCTTGTCGCGCTCGGCCAGCGAGGAGCGGATGCGGGAGGGGTCCTTTGCGAAGGCGCGCACACCCACGTACAGGGCGGCGGGAGTGTAGAAGACACGCACCTCCGTGCGCTCCGATGCGGGAGCCCCTTCCACGGGCTCCGTCTGCGTGAAGCCGGTCAGCACCGCTGCCTGGCTCCACACCGCGTCGCCAAGGTCGCCGTCCAGCCGGACCGCCGCCTCGGCAATGCGCGGAACGCTGACCGCAAGCTGCCGATCGGCGCCGCTGTACACGGCGCTGTCGGCAGGGGGCGCCGTGTGGAGCGCGGTGGAGAGAAGGGCGAGAGAATATACGTTCATTGCTGCCGGGTGAGTGCGATCAAGAGCAAGATAGTCAACAAGATAACGGCGTTTCACACCGCGGTCACCCTCTAGGCGCGTTTCCGTTACGGTTCAGCGCGCCGCCAGCTCGTGCTTCTCGCCTTTGCCGCTCTCCTGCCCGCCCTTGAGCACCGAGGCGCCGCCTTGCAGGTGGTCGGCTCCACAAGGGGCGACGTACCCTTCGTAGCTGCCCAAGAAGGCGCGGATCCAGTTGGGCTGATCTCCACCAGGCGCGGAGGAGTCGGTGCTCGCGACTGTGTAGCCCAAACTACAGCGGCAGTGCGGACGAACGCGGGCAGTAAAGGGCCGCAGGCGCACATGACGCAGCATGCGTATTCCCTCGCGCATGCCGACAGGGGGGCCGTACCGCACATCCCGCCTCGCATCGCAGTCTCCCGATGAGCGGGCTACAATGCTGCTCGA
>JAUJMI010000477.1 GCA_030446945.1 Longimicrobium sp.
CCCCCTCACAGCCGCGGGACCGTCACCCCCACCTGCCCCTGGTACTTCCCCTTGCGATCCGCGTAGCTGACCTCGCACGGCTCGTCGGACTCGAAGAAGAGCACCTGCGCGATCCCCTCGTTGGCGTAGATGCGCGCCGGGAGCGGCGTGGTGTTGGAGATCTCCAGCGTCACGAACCCTTCCCACTCTGGCTCGAACGGCGTCACGTTCGTGATGATGCCGCACCGGGCGTACGTGCTCTTCCCAACACAGAGCGTCAGCACGTTGCGCGGGATGCGGAAGTACTCGACCGAACGGGCCAGGGCGAACGAGTTAGGGGGAACGATGCACACGTCGCCCTCGAAGTTCACGAAGGAGGCGTCGTCGAAGTTCTTGGGGTCGACGATGGCGTTGTTGACGTTGGTGAAGATCTTGAACTCGCGCGCCACCCGCATGTCGTAGCCGTACGACGAGACGCCGTACGAGATCGTCCCCCGCCTCACCTGCGCGTCCTCAAAGGGGTCGATCATCGCGTGCTCGCGCGCCATCTGCCGGATCCAGCGATCGGACTTGAGGCTCATCGGGAGGCTTGTGAATCAGGTGAGGGAGCGGAAGTTGCACGTGGCGCGGCAACCCCGAACGACGTTCGAAAGCGGGGGTACCGGGGGCACCGCCCCGGGGCCGGGGACAGGGGCGCCAAGCTAGGCGCCGCCCCCCCGCGCGGCAAGGGGTGAAAGGCCCCGTTCTTCGCTTGACCGCGGGGCGGGCGCGTCGTACATTGGCCCGGCTCCACACAAGTGAAGGATTTCACAAACTACCGCCCCCAGAGGCGTACGCCGCCATGCTTCGCTCGTACCTTCCCGCGCTGATCATGCTGGCCATCTCGGTGGCCAACGCGATCTTCATGGTGGTGCTCTCCACGGTGCTCAGCCCCGGCGGGCGCACCAAGGTGAAGTCCGCCCCGTACGAGAGCGGGATGGACCCGCTGGGCGGCACGCGCGAGCGCTTTTCGGTGAAGTTCTACATGGTGGCGATCCTGTTCATCGTGTTCGACGTGGAAACCGTGTTTCTCCTCCCCTGGGCCGTCTCGCTGCGGCCGCTGGGGTGGGAGGGCTTCGCCTCGGCGATGATCTTCATCTTCATCCTGACGGTGGGGCTCGTTTACGAGTGGAAGAAGGGAGCGCTGGAATGGGACTGAACGAGAATACCAACCCGCTGCCGATCGCCAAGCCGGCGGACGCGGTGATGCCCGCCCCCGAGGGCGGGATCTTTTCCGGGTCGCCGTCGTTCCTCACCACCAAGCTGGACACGGTGGTGAACTGGGCGCGCGAGAACTCCATCTGGCCGATGCCGTTCGGCACGGCGTGCTGCGCCATCGAGATGATGGCCACGGCGGCCACGCGCTACGACCTGGCCCGCTTCGGAATGGAGCGGATGAGCTTCTCGCCCCGGCAGGCGGACCTGCTGATCTGCGCGGGGCGCGTGTCGTACAAGATGGCGCCGGTGCTGCGCAAGATCTGGGAGCAGATGCCGAGCCCGAAGTGGGCGATCTCCATGGGCGCCTGCGCGTCCACGGGCGGCGTCTTCGACGTGTACAGCATGGTGCAGGGGATCGACACCATCATCCCCGTGGACGTGTACGTCCCCGGCTGCCCCCCGCGGCCGGAGGGGCTGATGTACGGGATCCTGATGATCCAGGAGAAGATCCGCCGCTCGTCGCCCACCTCGCAGGACCAGTGGAACGCGGTGGACCAGCTCCCCGAGGGCGCCAGCTACCTGCCGGACGAGGTGGTCAACCAGATCACCGTGCAGTTCGGCAACTCGACGAACCAGAACCGCCCCGGCGGGCTGATGTCGACGGGGGCGGTGGTGCGGGTGCAGGATCGAAGGCCATAAACTGCGAGTCCTGAGTCCTAAGTCCCAGGTGCCGAACACCGCCCTCGGGACTTAGGACTCAGGACTTGGGACTTCAGGACTATGACCCAGAACGACGCATTCAGAAAAGGCCTCGAAGGGCTGGACGCCGGCCCGCGGCCCTCGGACGCGGCTGATCCGGGCGCGCCCCCGCAGGCCGGCGACCTGCCGCCGCACCCGTCGGTAGACGCGCTGCGCGAGCGCTTCGGCGACGCGGTGCTGCGCCACGAGCTGGTGAGCGGCGACGAGCACATCGTCTACGTCCTCCCCGACCGCAGCCTGGAGATCCTCCAGTTCCTGCGCGACGAGCCGGGGCACCGCTACGACTTCCTCCAGGACCTCACCGCGGTCGACTACGGCGGCGGGCGGATGATCCAGGTGGTGTACCAGCTCTGGTCCATCGAGAACAAGCTGAACCTGCGCGTCAAGGCCGAGCTGCCGCTGGACGGGCTGGAAATCCAGTCCGTGTACTACCTGTGGCGCGCGGCCGACTGGCTGGAGCGCGAGGTGTACGACATGTTCGGCGTCGTCTTCCAGGGGCACCCCGACCTGCGCCGCATCCTGATGCCGTACAACTACGCCGAGGGGCACCCGCTGCGTAAGGACTTCCCGCTCCGCGGCCGCTTCACCCGCGCCGAGCAGACGCGGCGCGCCCTCAACCTGCGCACTGAGGATCACTACTCGCCGCGGGAGCTGGAGATCGCACACGCGCTGGGCCAGAGCGTCCCCGACCCGTTCAGCCCGGCGGAGACCAACTCGGGCCAGCAGCAGTTCGGCGGCATGGGAGGAGGAGGCTGATGTCGAGCAAGCTGCGCAGGGTCATCTACAACGTCGCCCGCAACCCCGAGCTCTCCTCGGGTGGCTCCCTGGTGCACGCCCCCATCGTCCCCATGGCGGGCGAGGAGGCGCGCGTGCAGGAGGACATCGCGGGCGAGCACATGCTCATCAACATCGGGCCGCAGCACCCCGCGACGCACGGCGTG
>JAUJMI010000478.1 GCA_030446945.1 Longimicrobium sp.
GAACCCGGCGGCGCTGGACCCTTACCTGGTGCGCGCCATCCGCCGCGGCGCCGACGCGCTGGTCATCGGCGGGCAGGCGGACGCGGGGGTATCCATCATCCAGGCCGCGCGGCGCCTGGGTTACACCGGCCCCATCCTGGGCGCGGACGGGATCACGGGGGTCAAGGATGCGAAGGGGGTGGGGGAGGGGGTGTTCGTGAGCTCCGCCTTCCTGCCGGACCGCAACACGGACGCGGCGCGGAAGTTCGTAGCCGCCTTCCGGGGGCGCTACAACACCGCGCCGGACCACCGCGCCGCGCAGACCTACGACATCGTGTACCTCCTCCACAGGGCCATCAGCGAGGTCGGCGCGGACCGCGAGGCGATCCGCGCCTACCTGGCGCAGGTGGGCCGCCCTGGCGGCCACCCGGCATACGAGGGCGTCAGCGGCACCATCCGCTTCGACGAGAACGGCGACGTGGTCGAGAAGCCCGTCGTCATCGGCGTCGTGCGCGGCGGCGAGCTGGTGACGGCGCGGTAGAAAGCGTTCGCAGGAAAAAACGCCCCCGGCCTCGTTGTCGAGCGCCGGGGGCGTTTTGGCGTTTGTCGGTCCGGCGTGTCAGGGTCGGTGTGAAGATGCCGGGGCGAGCGGCGGTGGGCACGGGCAGCCACGTGAGGCGGCCCCTACGGGTTTGGGGGCGGGACGCGGGGGTCGAGGCGGGGATGAGGGCGCGCAGACACGCAGATCTGCCCTACGATGGCTGGGTGCGCACGGTGGGATGGAGCAGCGCCGGACACGGGCGCGATGAATCGCGCCCGTACGAGCCGCGCCCGTTCAGCCCCCGTACACCGGGATCGCCGACCCATTCGGCTCGTCGGCGGAGCCGGAGCAGAGGCGGACGATCTGCGCGGCCACGGTCTCGGGGGGGATCCAGGAGCCGGCGTCGGCATCGGGCATGGAGGCGCGGTTGGCCGGGGTGTCCAGCGTGTCCAGGAGGACGGCGTACGAGCGGACGCCGGAGGGGCCGTACTCCTCCGCGATCACCTCGGTCAGCGTGAGGAGCGCGGACTTGGAGACGGCGTACGCGCCGTTGTTCGCGCGCGACTCGCGCGCGGCGCGCGAGGAGACGAAGACCAGCGTGCCGCCCTCCGTCATCGCCGGGAGCGCGGCGCGGGCCACGAGGTAGGCGGAGCGCAGGTTGAGGTCCATCATCCGGTCCCACAGGTCGGTGGGGGTGTCGCCCAGGAGGACGCCGCCGGAGTAGCCGCCCACCAGGTGCGCCACCGAGTCCAGCCGCCCCGTCCACTCCACCGCCTCGCGCACGGCCGCGGCGGCCCCGCGCTCCGTGGTCAGGTCCAGGAAGCAGGTGTCCACCCGGCCGCTGAACTCCTGCGCCAGCTCGTCCAGCGTGTGCGGGTCGCCCTTGTGCAGGGGGACGAAGACGCGGTGGCCCGCCTCCAGGAAGGCGCGGGTCACGGCGCGGCCCAGGTTGCCTGCGCCGCCGGTGACCATCGTCACCGGTCCCGCGGATTCATTCTTCGGCATGGAGACGGCCGGTGGCGTGGGTGAGCTTGTTGAGGCGCTCGGCGAGCGCCGGGGTGAGGTCTTCGGAGCGGAAGCGCCACCCCCAGTTTCCTTCGGAGGTGCCGGGGACGTTCATGCGGTCGTCGCTTCCCAGCCCCAGCACGTCCTGCAAGGGCACCACCGCCAGCGCGGCCGGCGACTGGAAGACCACTTCCATCATCCCCCAGTGCACCGCCCGCTCCGGCTCGTCGGTCAGCCTGCGCAGCCCCGCGCGGTCCGCCTCCGACGCGCCGCGGTACCAGCCCAGCGCGGTATCGTTGTCGTGCGTTCCCGTATACGCGACGGTGTTCGCCTCGTAGTTGGCGGGGAGGTGCGGGTTCCGCTCGTCGTCGCCGAAGGCGAACTGGAGGACGCGGATCCCCGGCATCCCCAGCGACTCGCGCAACGCGTCGACCTCCGGCGTGATGAGCCCCAGGTCCTCCGCGATCAGCGGCAGCGGCCCCAGCTGCTTCGCCACCGCGGCGAAGAGGCGCGCGCCCGGCCCCGGCTTCCAGCTGCCGTTCAGCGCGGTCTCCTCCTCGCCAGGCACCTCCCAGTACGACTCGAAGCCGCGGAAATGGTCGATGCGCGCCAGGTCCACCCACTCCAGTGTACGCCGGAATCGCTCCGTCCACCAGCGGAATCCGTTCCGCTCCATCACGTCCCAGCGGTAGAGCGGGTTTCCCCAGCGCTGCCCCGTCTCGCTGAAGTAGTCGGGCGGCACGCCGGAGACCACCGTCGGCATCCCGTCCGCGTCCAGCCAGAACAGCTCCGGGCGCGCCCACACGTCCGCGCTGTCGTGCGCCACGAAGATGGGGATGTCGCCCACGATGGCGACGCCCGCGGCCGTGGCGTGGCGCCGCAGCGCGGCCCACTGGCGATCGAACAGGAACTGCCCGAAGGCGTGCCGCTCCACCTCGTCCGCCAGCTCCCTGCGCGCCTTGCGCAGCGCCGCCGGCTTGCGCGCGCGGATGCCCGGCTCCCATCTGGTCCACGGCGACCCCTGCGCGTCGCGAAGGGCGCGAAAGAGGGCGTAGTCCTCCAGCCAGTACGCGTGCCGCTCCCGGTACGCGGCGAAGCCGTCGCGGAGCTCGGGGGCGCGCCCGGACTTGAGCCCCTCGTGCGCTCGGCGGATGAGCGACTCGCTGCGGCGCGCCGCGGCGGCGAAGTCCACGCGCGGCGGCTGGGGTGCGTCGTCTTCGTCGTCCCCGTCGATCAGGCCGTCCTCCGCCAGGCGATGTGCGTCCAGGAGGAAGGTGTTGCCGGCCATCGCCGAAAGGCCGTTGTACGGCGATCCGCCCTCGTCCACCGCCACCAGCGGGAGCATCTGCC
>JAUJMI010000479.1 GCA_030446945.1 Longimicrobium sp.
CGGGGAAGCGCGGCACCCAGCGCGCGAACGCCTGCCAGAGCTTGAACGGGAAGGGGGTGTGCTGGTCGCCCGTGGGGAGGCCGCCGTTGGCCACCACCACGCGCGCGAACCGCTCCGGGTGCTCCGCCACCAGCCGCAGCCCGATCAGCGCGCCCCAATCCTGGCACACCAGCGTGACGCCGGTGAGCTCCCGGGCGCGCATCCATCCCGCCATCCACGCGACGTGGCGCGCGTAGCTGTAATCCTCCCTCCGCGCCGGCTCGTCCGACCTCCCGAACCCCACCAGGTCCGGCGCGATCGCGCGGTGCCCCGCCTTCGCCAGCACGGGAATGACCTTGCGATACAGATACGACCACGTGGGCTCCCCGTGCAGCAGGAGCACCGGCTCCCCGTCCTCCGGCCCGTCCTCCACATGGTGGATGCGGACCCCATCCACCTCCGTATAGCGCGGCTCCCACGCATAGCCGGGCAGCCGTTCGAAGCGTTCATCGGGGGTGCGGAGCAGATCCATGGAAGTGCGTGAGTGCGTGAGTGCGTGAGTGCGGCCCAGAACCCCGCCTCTCGGGACCGAACGAGCTCGCCGTTGGGACCACGCATGGCGGTCAGGACGGCGCGCGTTTGTCATCCTGAGGAGCCGCATTGCCGTACTCTTTGAACCCCTTTGACCGGAGGATCTAGCCGCGCGGCATCGGTGGGTGACGACGAGCCCCTCGTCACGTGCAGGCGGTCCTTCGCTCCGCGCGGGATGCATCTCCCGGTGAGGCGGCCGGGGTGCACGCCTACCGCACCGATCCCGCCCTTAAGAGCCTGCGAAGGAAGGCTTCCCGCGGTTGTTGAAGCGGTTTCAACCGCCCGCCCAGCCCCGCCCCCCGACTGCGTGAGCACGCCCACCCGGGCGCACTCACGCGCTAAACGCACTAACGCACTTCCGTCAGCGCGCTTCCGGCGGCGACTCCTGCTTGTCCCAGTCCGTCAGCGCGGCCACCACGAACGTCACAGCCGTCAGCCCCAGGAAGAAGTTGCGGGCGGGCTTGTGGTCCGCGAAGCCGAAGAGCCACGGCACGAAGGGGAGCGCCAGCCCCAGCGCCGCCTCCGTGGCGCCGTGGACCTTGAAGGGGACCACGCGGCGCGCGGAGAGCGGGTAGTCGGTCACGGCCGAGAGGCCGGCGTAGGCGCCGGCCAGGGCGCGTGCGGCGGCGCGCGCGGGGGGCGGAAAGTCCATCATCTCCGCGGCGGCTGCGGTGGTGGCGGAGGTGGCGTAGTCCAGCACTCCGTGGGTGCGCGGCGAGATCGGTTTCCTCATCCTTCCCTCCATCCGGTGTTGTGAAACAGGGGCGCGGCAGGGAGGCAATCCGCGTACCGGCCCCGCCGCAGAAGCACGGGAGCGGGGAATGGCGTGTAAAGATTTTGCTGCTCACACGCTCCTCTGCTACAATGGACCACAACCGCAAATCCGCCCCTCCCCCGCATTCTCCGGTTCCCGTGCCCGCAACTTTCCCGCGTCTGGCCCTCCCGCTCGTCCTGGTCGCGGCCGTCTCGGCGTGCGACCTTGCCCCCGGCCGCGGCGGCACCGTCGCCTTCGGCCTGGCCGCCCCGCTCACCCGGTCGTACGGGGAGAACTCCAAGCTGGGCGCCGAGCTGGCGGCCGAGGAGCTCAACGCCGCCGGCGGGCCGGACGGCATCACCATCGCTATCCGCCCGCGGGACGACGGGGGCGAGGCGGCGGCGGCCATCCAGGTGGCGAGCCGCTTCGTGGCCGACCCGGCGGTGGTGGCGGTGGTGGGGCACGCCAACTCCGATCCCATGATGGCGGCCTCCAAGGTGTACCACGACGGCGAGCTTCCCGCCCTGGGCACCAGCGCCACCAGCACCGAGATCGCCGCGGCCGGGCCGTGGATCTTTCGCATCGCCTCCAACGACAGCGCCAACGCCGCGGCCATCGCCCGCGAGGCGCGCCGGTTCGGGCGGCGCGTGGGCATCCTGTACGCGAATGACGAGTACGGGACCAGCCTCGCCGCCATCTTTCGCAAGGCGCTGGCGCAGACCGACGCCGTGCTGGTGGGGGCCGATCCGTACCTGGAGGAGATGAAGGACTTCCGCCCCTACCTGCTCCGCTTCAAGGCGCGGCAGGCGGAGGTGCTGCTGGTTGCGGGGCTGGAGGTGGGTGCATCCACCATGATCCGCCAGATGCGCGAGGTGGGGCTGAGCGCGCGGGTGCTGGGGGGTGACGGCCTGGAGTCGCTCACCTCCATGGAGGGGAACTACGACGGCACCATGTTCGGGATGCTCTATCACCCCGAGACCAGCGACCGGGCGCGCACCTTCGCCGAAAAGTTCCGCCGCCGCTACAAGCGCGAGCCCGAGTCGAGCGCCGCCACCAGCTACGATGCCGTGTACCTGTTGGCCCGCGCGCTCAAGTCGGGCGCGCGCTCGCGTGCCGAGATCCGCGAGTACCTGGAGGGGGTGGGCCGCCCCGGCGGAAGCGAGCCGTTCGTGGGCGTCACGGGTCCCGTTGCGTTCGACGAGAACGGCGATCCGGTGGGGAAGCCCGTCGCCATCGCCGCTATCGAGGGCACGCGATTCCGCCTGGTGCGTTCCGGGCGATAGGAACGGCGGGTCTCACACAGCGTGGCTTACAGCTCCCTCGGTGTCCTCCATGTGATGCTCTTGCCGGATGCCTCCAGCGTGCGGATGTCGCGCAGGCACAGCCAGAGCGGGATGATGCCGATCACTCCGAAAGAGGCGTCGATCAGGCGCCAGTAGAAGGGGATGCCGCGGATCGGCCCCGCGATCAGGGCGAGCGGGACGACGGCTACGCACGCGATCATCCCCCATTCCACCACCCACACGTTGCGCAGCGGGTCTC
>JAUJMI010000480.1 GCA_030446945.1 Longimicrobium sp.
GCGCGCCTGTGCTCGGTGATGTCCCAGTCTACCGCCACCCAGCGCTCTCGGTCGATGCGGGTCATCGAGGCCGCGGCGGGAAAGATGCTGCCGTCCTTTCTCCGGGCCGTCACCTCGCCACGCCAGCGGCCGGTGAGCTCGAAGAGGGGAAGGATCTCCTCCTCGATCCGCGTCACCTCCGCCGGGGGGTAAACCGCGCGCCATTCCCGCCCGACCAGCTCGTCGGGGCCCGCGTAGCCGAAGATGTTGGCCTTGGCCTGGTTCACGTACTCGAAGACCCCCTCCTGCGACACAATGCAGATGCCGTCCATGGTGGCGT
The DNA here is from genome assembly GCA_030446945.1 of Longimicrobium sp. Lineage (GTDB taxonomy): Bacteria > Gemmatimonadota > Gemmatimonadetes > Longimicrobiales > Longimicrobiaceae > Longimicrobium. The sequence continues at coordinate 320 of JAUJMI010000480.1, forward strand.
CCAGCGCGGCCTTCATGCGGTCGAGCTTCTCCTCCTGCCGCTTCCGTTCGGAGACGTCCTGGTCCGTGCCGATGACCCGCACGGGCGCCCCTCCGGCGTCGGTGATCACAAGGCCGCGGCTCTGCATGAAGCGCACTTCGCCGTCGGGCCGCACGATCCGGAAATCGTACTCGAATGGCGTTTTGCTTCGGAGCACGATCTCCGTCTCGGCCTTCATCCGGGAGAGGTCCTCCGGGTGAACGGCGGCCATCGCGGAGTGCAGCGTGGGCGCGAAGGCCTGCGGCTCGTAGCCCCAGATGCGGAAGTGCTCGTCCGACCAGCGCACCGCCCCCGTCGCGATGTCCCACTCCCAGCTCCCGAGCCTTGCCACCCGCTGCGCTTCGGCCAGCCGCTCCCGCTCGTCGCGCAGCGCGTCTTCCGCGGCCTTGCGCTCGGTGATGTCGAACGACACGCCGATGATCGCCTCCAGCGAGCCGTCCGCGCCCATCACGGGCGTGTCGCTCACCCACGCGGGAAACTCGGTGCCGTCACGCCTGCGAACGGTGAACTCTCCGGACCACGGGCGCCCGGCGCGCAGTTCTCGCAAGATCGCCTCACCCTGTGCCCTGGAGATCTGCGACGGGGTGACGTCCACCACGTTGCGCCCCAGCACCTCGGCCGCCGTCCAGCCGTAGAGCTGCTCGGCGGCGTGGTTCCAGTACCGGACGGCTCCGTCAGGACCGGTGGCGACCACCGCCTGGCCGACCGTGTCGAGGAGGTGCGCCTGGAAACGGCTACGCTCCTCCGCATCTTTGCGGCGGGTGATGTCGCGCACGTAGACCGCCGCCCCGTCGCGGGTGGGGGAGGCGTGCAGGCGCAGCCATTTGCCGGGGATCAGTGACGGATAGTCGAGGTCGACGGCGATCCGCTCTTGGATGACCCGATGCAGCTCCGAGAAAACGGGATGCTTTTTCAGGAACGGGAAAAGCTCCCACGCCGTGCGGCCGAGCACCTCCGACCGGGATTGCCCCATGAGGGCTTCGGCGCGCGCGTTCACGTACGTCATGCGCCAATCGTGGTCGAAGGCATAGAACGCGTCCGTGATGCTCTCCAGGATTTCCTCCAGCTCGTGCCGGCCGGCCTCGGCCGCCACGCGCGCGGATTGCTCCCGGATCAGCTCCCGCTCGCGCCCTTCCGCTTCCATGCGCTCCGTAACGTCGCGCGAGGCGACGACGATGCCGCGGACGGCGGGGTTCGACAGCAGGTTCGCGCCGGTCGCCTCCAGCATGCGCCAGGAGCCGTCCGCGTGGCGGAAGGGGACCTGCACCACCACCTGCGCGTTTCGCTCCAGGAGCGCACGCAGCTCCATCTGGATCCGCGTCTGGTGTTCCGGGTGCACGTACTCGAAGACGTTGCGCCCGACCAGCTCCTCCGGCCGGTAGCCCAGCACGCGCTCCACGGACGGGCTCTCGTAGCGGATGGTGCCGTCCGGCTCCAGGATGGTGACGATGTCGCTCGTCCGCTCGATCAGCGCACGAAAGTGCTCCTCGCTCTGGCGAAGCGCGGCTTCCGCGCGCTTGCGCTGGGTCACGTCTTGCACCAGGGCGATTCGCACCGCTTTGCCCTCGTAGGTGATGGAGCGGGCATCCACGGTGACGTCCACCAGCGATCCGTCTTTCCTGACGTGGCGCCATGCGGATACCCTGTCGTTGCCCGAAAGACGCTCCGCGTGCTGCGCCAGTGCCTCCCGGTCTTCCGGGAGGTGCAGGTCCCATACGGACATCGTGAGGAACTCGTCTCGCGAGTACCCGTACTCGCCTACGGCTGTGTCGTTCACCGCGAGGAAGGCGAGGCTCTCCGGTTCGTACACCAGCATCGGCTGCGGGTTGGCGTCGAAGAGCAGGCGGTACTGCTCGGCGCTCTCTCGCGCCTCAGCGTACAGCCGCTCGATCTCCCGCCCGAGCGCCGCGCGGCGGGCCATTTCCCTCGTCACGATGGAGCCTGCGACGGCGATCGCCAGGATGAGGATCGTCGTCCCGGTAACCGCAACCGCGAGCCCCCCCGTGGCGAGCACGTCCTCGGCGCCGATGGGCAGCGCACCGCCGCCCGGACTGAACCGCGCGGCGGCCATCCCCGTGTAGTGCATCCCGGCGATCGCCAGCCCCATCACGCCGCTCCCGATCATCCTGAGCCGGTGCCCGCGTTCCGAGCGGTCCATGCGGAACCGCACCGCGATCCAGAGCGCGACAAAGGACGCGACCACCGCGATGACGATGGAGGCGGCGACGAGCGGCCGGCTCCAGCGGATGCTGCTCCCGGTGCGCATGCTCCACATGCCGGTGTAGTGCATCCCCGCGATAGCCGCTCCCATGGCCATGGCGGCGCCGGCGTGCGTGGGCACCGTGACAGCGGGGCGGCTGACCACGAAGAGTGCCAGCGCGGACGCGGCAACCGCGATCAGGACGGAGAGGAAGAGGAGCGAGACATCGTAGGCGATCGCCATCCCCGGCATGCGAAAGGCAAGCATGCCGATGAAATGCATGCTCCAGATGCCGCTGCCCATCGC
>JAUJMI010000093.1:0-7327 GCA_030446945.1 Longimicrobium sp.
GCGCGAAGAGGTAGGCGATGTTCACGTTCCCCACCACGTCGCGCCCCATCGCCCGCGGGAAGTAACCCACGAGCACCGGCAGCGCGAAGTAGTAGACCACGAAGAAGAGCGTGGCGGGGAGGATGAAGCGGCGCTTGGCGGCCACCAGCGCGCGGAACTCGGGGTCGCTCTCCAGCCGCGCCCAGGCATCGGCGGTGAGCACGTCGGGCGGCGGCGGTGTGGACGGACCTGTCATGGAGAGACCCCGGGGTGTTAGGGAACAGGGAACAGCCTGCGAGTGCGTAGCGCGAATCGGGTCGGGTGGTGGGACGTTAGACCGGGGCGCGCGCGTTGACAAGGGGCCGCGGCGGGGGGCATTCTCCCCGCACACCATCGGCGGAGGGGTTGGGGGATGACGGTGGTCTGATCTGGGTGGCCACCAACCAGGCTCTCCAGTCCGGGCTGATCCTGGTTTCTACGACGGGACTCACGCGGAGGCGCGGAGACGCGGAGGAGAGCACGCGAATTTTTCCGCGTCCCCGCGTGAGCCCTGCTGTCCTTTGGATGGAGAGGGGAACGATGGAGAGGGCGCTCAGGCTGGGGCACATCACGTACAGCAACTGCTTTCCTGTGCACGCCGGGATCCTGGACGGCGGGCTGGGGGCGGGGCTCTCGGTGGTGGAGGGGGTGCCCTCGGAGTTGAACGGGATGCTGGAGAGGGGGGAGATCGACGTGGCGCCTTCTTCGAGCATCGAGTTCGCGCGGCACCCGGATGCTTATGGGATCATGCCGGAGCTGGTGATCGGGTCGCGGGGGCCGGTGAGGAGCATCCTCTTCCTGGCGCGCCGCCCGGCGGAGTCGCTGGACGGCGCGCGGGTGGCGGTCCCCACCGCGTCCGCCACCTCGGTGGTGCTGCTCAGGGTGCTGCTGCGCACCCGCTGGGGGGTGGAGCCCAGCTTCCACTGGTTCGACCAGGCGCGCGACGACCCGTTCGCCGGCGGGGCGGACGCGGCGCTCTTCATCGGCGACGTGGCGCTGCGCGGCGGGCTGCACCCGGCCCTCCCCTTTCGCTTCGACCTGGGGGAGGTGTGGTGGCAGCAGACGGGGCTCCCCTTCGCCTTCGCCGTCTGGCAGGTGGCGGGGGGCAGCCCTGACGCCCTGCGCCGCCTGCACCGCACCCTGGTGGCCTCGCGCGAGTACGGCGCGCGCAGCCGCGCGGAGCTGGCGGTGCGCTGGGGGCCGCACTTCGGCTTCGAGCCCGCTTTCCTGGAGCGCTACTGGGGTGACCTCGCCTTCGACCTCGATCCGCGCATGATCGATGGGCTTCAGGCATTCTATGCCCTCGCCGCCGAGATCGGCGAGATCCCGCGGATTCCGGAGCTGCGCTGGGCCGTGTGATCCCGGCCCCGTGCAGTGCCGGGCCGTCTTGTATTCCCTTGCGGGGCATGGAACGCGAACGGTATCGTTGCATTTGCCTGCCCGACATTCCGGAACTGGAAACGAATGCCGGCCACACCCGTGCTCGCACTTTTCAGGAGGGTGAATGTTCCGGTTTCTCCGCTGGGCCGCCGTAGGGCACACGGTCAGCCTGGCCGCACTGGCCTGCTCGCTGAGCGCCTGCTCGGCAGGCACGCGTCCGCCCGCCGGTGCGCCCACCGGGACCGACCGGCCTCGGCAGACCGTGCGGATGGACCCCGCGCGTGCCGCCGCGCTGTACGTGAGCAACCGGCCCGAAGACCACCCCCAGGCGAACTTCGCGCGCCAGCGCGCGGCCAAGGCGCGCACGGACAGCATCTACGAAGCGCGCAGCCGCGGCGTGATGTCGTTCAGCAAGATCTCGTACAGGAGCGGCGTGGACGGGATGGAGATCCCGGCGTACCTGTTCGCTCCCCTCCAGCCCACGGGCGCGCGCGCCCACGCCGCGCTGGTGTGGGTGCACGGAGGGGTGCACGGGAACTGGACGGAGAGCTACCTGCCGTTCGTGAAAGAAGCCGTGCAGCGCGGGTACGTCATCGTCGCCCCGGAATACCGCGGGAGCACCGGGTACGGCGCCGCCCACTACAACGCGATCGACTACGGCGGCATGGAGGTCGATGACGTCCTCTCCGCGTACGACCACCTGAAGACGCTGCCCTACGTGGACCCGGAGCGCGTGGGGGTGATGGGGTGGAGCCATGGAGGCTTCATCGCCGCGCACCTCCTCTTCCGCGGCGCGACTCCCTTCAAGGCCGGCGCGGCGATCGTCCCCGTGACCAACCTCCTCTTCCGCCTCTCGTACAAGGGCCCGGCGTACCAGCGGAGCTTCGCCACCCAGGAGGGGCTGCGGGGGCTCCCATTCGAGCGGCGGGAGGAATACGTGAGGCGCTCGCCCTACTACCACGTGGACAGCCTGCGCACGCCGATCCTGGTGCACGTGGCGACCAACGACACGGACGTCAACTTCGAGGAAGCGCGGCCGCTGATCGACGCCCTGATCGCGCGCAAGCCGCAGCTGGCCGAGACCCGGATCTACGTGAACCCCGCGCCGGGCCCGGCGAGCGGCGGCCATACCTTCAGCCGCCGCGTAGACCCGAATACTCTGGAGCGCGACGACTCGCCCGAGCAGATCGACTCGTGGAACCGCACGTGGGCCTTCTTCGAAAAGTGGCTCCGGCCCGGAACGAGGTAGGCGCAGGGCGTCCGGCGCAGCTCGCCCGCCGGCTCCCACTCTCCACCCCAGGGAGACAGATGTCCGCACTCACCACCCGGGCGCCCCTCGGCGTCCTCCTCCTGCCACTCCTGCTCGGCGCCGTTCCCGCGGCCGCGCAGGCGCCCGGATTCACGCTGGAGCAGATCAGGAGCTATCCGTTTCCCAACGAGCTGGTGGCCGCGCCCACGGGCTCGAAGCTGGCCTGGGTCTTCAACGAGCAGGGCCGGCGCAACGTGTGGGTGGCGGAGGGGCCGGACTTCAGGGCACGACGGGTGACCGGCTACAAGGCGGACGACGGACAGGAGCTGACGAGCGTGCAGCTCTCGCCCGACGGCCGCTATGTGGTCTATGTGCGTGGCGGGGAGCACGGCTCCAACTGGGACGAAGCGGTGATCGTCAACCCCGCGTCGATGCCGGTGCCCCCCAAGGTGCAGATCATGGCGGCGCCCTTTGCGGGGGGCGAGCCCCGGGTGCTCGCCGAGGGCGACGAGCCCCGGGTCTCGCCGCGAGGGGACGTGGTCGCCTTCCTCAGGGAGCGGCAGATCTGGGTGGTGCCGATCGACGGCTCCGCGCCCGCCCGCCGCCTGCTCACGGCCCGCGGGGACAACGGCGGTCTGCAGTGGTCGCCCGACGGCTCGCGGCTCGCCTTCGTATCCGACCGCGGCACCCACTCCTTGGTCGGAGTCTTCACGAACGACTCCACGCCCATCGTCTGGCTTGCCCCCTCCACCTCGCGCGACGGGAGCGCGCGCTGGTCGCCGGACGGGCGGCGGATCGCCTTCGTGCGCCGCGCCGGCACGGGGGGCGCCCCCGACTCGATCCTCGCGCCGCGCCACCTGCCCTGGGCAATCTGGACCGCGGACGCCGCTACGGGGAGCGCACGGCAGCTGTGGAAGGCGCCGGCCACGTTGCGCGGCTCCGTGCCGGGCACGCATGGGGGCACCAACCTGCACTGGGCCGCGGGCGGGCGCATCGTTTTCCTGTCGTACATGGACGGATGGCCGCACCTGTACTCGATCCCAGAGAGCGGGGGCGAGCCGCTGCTGCTCACCCCGGGAAGCTACATGGCCGAGCACGTACGGCTGAGCCCGGACCGCCGTTTCCTGGTCTTTGCCGGAAATACGGGGAGCGACCCGCACGACATCGACCGACGCCACGTGGTGCGGGTACCCGTGGACCGGGCCGCTGCGGAGGTGCTCACAAGTGGGAGCGGGCTGGAGTGGTCCCCGGCCGTCACTGGAGACGGGCAGACGATCGCCTTCCTGGGCGCCACGGCGCAACGCCCGCCGCTCCCCGCGGTGCTGCCGGCCGGGGGCGGACGGGTGCGCTGGGTGGCCGAGGACCGCATCCCCGCCGGCTTCCCCGCGGCGCGCCTGGTGACGCCCCGCCCCGTGGTCTACCGCTCGCCGGACGGGGTGGCGGTGCACGCGCAGCTCTTCGAGCAGCCGGGCGGCGCGGGCCGCAAGCCGGCGATCGTGTACGTGCACGGCGGACCCCCGCGCCAGATGCTGCTCGGCTGGCACTACTCTGATTACTACTCCAACGCGTACGCGCTCAACCAGTACCTGGCGAGCCGCGGCTTCGTCGTCCTCTCCATCAACTACCGGCTGGGGATAGGGTACGGGTACGACTTCCACCGCCCGCGGGGCGCCGGCGCGCAGGGCGCCGCGGAGTACCTGGACGTGCGCGCGGCCGGGGAGTACCTGCGCTCCCTTCCCCAGGTGGACCCGGCGCGCGTCGGGATCTACGGCGGCTCCTACGGGGGCTACCTCACGGCGCTGGCGCTGGGCCGCAACTCGGATCTCTTCGCCGCCGGGGTGGACATCCACGGCGTGCACGACATGACCACCGAACGTGCGCGCGGAATGCTCAACCGCGAGCGCTTCGAGGAGGCGCCGGACGTCGCCCGCGCGCTGCAGGTGGCCTGGAGCTCATCGCCGGTGTACTCCGTGCGGAGCTGGAAGTCGCCGGTCCTGCTGATCCACGGCGACGACGACCGCAACGTGCGCTTTGCCCAGACCGTGGACCTCGCCCGGCGCCTGGAGGCCGCGGGGGTGCCCTTCGAAGAGCTGGTAATCCCCGACGACACGCATCACTGGATGCGGTACGAGAACGCGCTGCGGGTGAACGCCGCGACGGCGGACTTCTTCGAGCGCAAGCTGGGGGGCGGCCGTGTGCGCCCGTAGCGCAGGTCACCTGCTGAGCGACGGCGCCTCCGCACCACGACCCTCTAGCAAAGGCATCATGCTGCGAAAGTGCGTTCGCTCCGTGATCTGCTGCCCCGTCCTACTGTCGTCGGGGGCGCTCGCCGCGCAGGCCGATACGACGCGGGTGGCCGTGCCGGGCCTGTCCGCGCCCGTGGAGATCGTCACGGATCGCTGGGGGATTCCTCACATCTACGCGCGCAACGAGCGCGACCTCTTCTTCGCGCAGGGGTACAACGCCGCCCGCGAGCGCCTGTTCCAGCTCGAGATCTGGAGGCGCCAGGCCACGGGGACGGTCGCGGAGATCCTCGGCCCGCGCGAGCTGAAACGGGACGTGGGGACGCGGCTCTTCCGGTTCCGGGGCGACCTGAAGCGCGAGCTGAACCACTATCACCCGCGCGGCGAGGAGATCGTCGGCTCCTTTGTGCGGGGCGTGAACGCCTACATCGCGGAGACGGAGCGGAATCCGCGCCTCCTCCCGCGCGAGTTCCGCCTGCTGGGCATCACCCCCAAAAGGTGGACGCCGGAGGTGGTGATCTCGCGACACCAGGGGCTGCTGGGAAACATCGGCGCCGAGCTTTCCACGGGACGCGCCGTGGCGAAAGTGGGGCCCGAGCTGGTCGGCGAGATCTCCGACTTCCAGCCGGGGAAGCCGGAACTCGCGCTGGACCCCGCCATCGACGGCGCACTCCTCTCGCGAGACATCCTGGGCGTCTACAACGCCTTCCGCGGCCCCATCCGCTTCCAGCCCTCGGATATCGTGGCCGCGCATCGCGGGGACGAATCGGCGCACCGGCGGCTGGCGGGAATCAGCGAGGCGCTCGCGGAGGAGCGGAGCTGGCGGGAACGGCGGGACATCGGGAGCAACAACTGGGTAGTCAGCGGCCGGCTCACGGAGAGCGGGCACCCCATCATGGCGAACGATCCGCACCGCGCCCAGGCCGCGCCCTCGCTGCGCTACTGGGCGCACCTGGTGGCGCCGGGCTGGAACGTGATGGGGGGCGGCGAGCCGGTGCTCCCGGGCATCTCCATCGGGCACAACGAGCATGGTGCCTGGGGGCTCACCATCTTCGCCACCGACGGCGAGGACCTGTACGTCTACGACACCAACCCCGCCAACCCGGCCCAGTACCGCTACCGGGGCCGGTGGGAAGCGATGCGGGTGCTCCGCGAGACGATCGCGGTGAAGGGGCAGGCGACGGCCACCGCGGAGCTCCGGTACACGCGCCACGGCCCCGTGGTCTACGAGGACCGCGAGAACCACAAGGCGTACGCCGTGCGCGCGGCGTGGATGGAGATTGGGGGCGCGCCCTACCTGGCGAGCCTGCGCATGGACCAGGCGCGCAGCTGGGAAGAGTTCCGGGAGGCGTGCAGCTACAGCTATATCCCGGCCGAGAACATGGTCTGGATCGACCGGCGGGGGAACATCGGGTGGCAGGCGGTGGCCATCGCCCCCATCCGCCGCAACTGGAGCGGCCTGGTGCCGGTGCCGGGCGACGGCCGCTACGAGTGGGACGGCTACCTCCCCATCCGGGAGCTGCCGCACGTGCTTAACCCGGCGCAGGGCTACTTCGCCACGGCCAACAACAACCTGATCCCGCCCGGCTATCCCCACCGGTACGCCGTCGGGTGGGATTGGGCCGACCCGTTCCGCTGGGAGCGGGTGAACGAGGTGCTGGCCTCCGGCCGCAAGCTGACCATGGCGGACATGATGCGCCTGCAGACGGACGTGCTCGCGATCCCGGCGCGTACGCTCGTGCCCATGCTCGCCACGCTGAAGGCGGCGGACGCGGACACCGAGCGGGCGCGCCAGGCGCTATTGGGCTGGGACTTCCGCCTGGAGCCGGGCTCCGTGCCGGCCGGCATCTACGTCGCCTGGGAGCGCCGCCTGCAGACCGGCGTGGAGAGCCTGGTGATTCCACCCCAGGCGAGAGAGGTCATCCGCGGGGTGTCCCTGAGTCGGGTGATCGGCTGGCTGCGGGCCCCCGACCGCCGCTTCGGACCGCAGCCGGCAGCGGCGCGCGACGATCTGCTGCTGCGGAGCCTGGGCGAAGCCGTGGACGACCTGCGGAAGAAGCTGGGGCCGGACATGAGCCGCTGGCACTACGGGCAGCCCGCCTACAAGCACGTCACCCTGCGGCACGCGTTGAGCGCGGCCGTACGCCCGGAGCTGCGCGGCAGGTTGGACGTGGGAACCCTGCCGCGGGGCGGCTACTCCCACACCCCCAACAGCACGGGTGGCGGAGACAACCAGACTTCCGGGGCCTCCTTCCGCATCGTCGCGACCACCGCGGACTGGGACAGCACGGTCGGCACCAACACCCCCGGCCAGTCCGGCAACCCCGACGACCCGCGCTACCGCACCCTCTTCGAGATGTGGGCCACCGACCAGTTCTTCCCCGCGTACTACACCCGGGGCAAGGTCGATTCGGTCGCCCACGAGGTCACGATCCTC
>JAUJMI010000093.1:7427-10386 GCA_030446945.1 Longimicrobium sp.
TTCCCGCGGTTGTTGCTGCGGTTTCAACCGCCGGTGTATGCTGGCGCGCAAACCACGGGGCGGACCCAACCTGGATCCGCCCCCCGTTCCCCGTCCCCCGCCGTTAAAACACGCGCAGATTGATGTACTTCTTGGGATTCGCCTGGATGTCCTCGGCGAGGGTGCCGTAGCGCGTGGCGGTGGTGTTGATGTTCTGGGCGGCGGCGTTGAGGTTGTTGTAGAGCGACTCGTCCTTGCTCAGGCGCCCCAGCGTCCCCTCGCCGCGGTCGATGCGGCCCACCACGCTCGCCAGCGACTGGCCGGCGGCGTTCAGAGAGCGCGTGGCCGCGTCCAGCTGCACCGTGATGGAGTCGGTGCGGGCGATGGCGCGCGCCAGCTCGGGGCGCGTGGCGGCGCCCTCCACGCCGGCCGCCGAGCGGCGGAGCGAGCCGGACACGGCCTGCAGCTCGCGCCGCTGCTCCGTCGCCAGCGCGGAGAGCTCCACCAGCAGGCCCTGCAGCTCGGTGGCGCTCGTCTGCACTGCGCCGATCGTCTGCTGGCTCAAAAGTGCCTGCGCGCGGCCCAGAACCGTGTCGGCGCGCGTGCCCACCGCGCTCGCGGTCGCCATGATGTCGCTAGAACCGGCGCCTGACGCGTCGGTCGAGGGGAGGATGCCGCCGTCGGCCAGCTTCAGGGGCGAGCGGCCCGGGAGGATGGTGGCGACCACGCCGCCCAGCAGCCCGTTGCTGCTCAGGTACACGCGCGAGTCGGCGGGTACCGAGTACTCGCCCTCCAGCTCCATCCGCACCCGGACGCCGTTGTCCTGGATTTCAAAGGAGCGGATGCGCCCGATGTTCACGCCCCGCAGCTGCACCGGGTCGCCCTTGCGGATCCCGCCCGCCGTCTCCACCAGGGTGGAGACGTAGTACCGTCCGCGGAAGGTGCCCGGGTCGGTGAGCAGGAAGAGGGCGAAGAGCACGGAAAGGATGCCCACCAGCACGAAGATGCCGACCTGCACTTCGCGGCGGGGAGTGCGTGCGACGCTCACGGTGGCGAGGTCCTCGCTAGGGATTCGGTTGCGCGGGGCCGTCGGGGCCCCGCCATCGGCACGCTGTATCATTATACTGCCTCAAGCAGGTCTGAGTCGGGAACGTCGCGCTCCAGGAACGCCCTCACCAGCGGATCGCGGCTCGCGCGGAACTCGTTCGGCGTGCCCACGAAGCGGATCTCCCCGTGGTCCAGCATCGCCACGCGGTCGGAGATGGGGAGCGCCCCCTCGATGTCGTGCGTCACGATGATGGAGGTCACCCCCAGCTCCCCCGCCAGGCGGGCGATCAGCCGGTGTACCACCGTCGCGTTGACCGGGTCGAGGCCCGTGACGGGCTCGTCGTACAGCAGGATCTGCGGGCGCGACACGATGGCCCGCGCGATCCCCACCCGCTTCCTCATCCCCCCCGAGAGCTCGGACGGAATCTTCCCCAGCACCGCGGCGGGATCCAGGTTCACGTGCTCCAGCGCGTCCACCACGCGGCGCAGCACCTCCTCCTCTCCCGCCTCGCGCTGCTCCTGGTCGGAGAGCCCCTGCGACACGTTCTCGAACACCGTCATCGAATCGAATAGGGCGGCGTTCTGGAAGACGTACCCCACCTTGCGGCGGATCTGGTCCAGCGTGCGCTTGGGGGCGCCGACCACCGGATCGCCGTCGATCACCACGTTGCCGCGCTCCGGGTGGATCAGCCCGATGGTGGTCTTCAGCAGCACGCTCTTCCCCGTGCCGGAGTGCCCCACCACGGCGATCGTCTCCCCGCGCCCCACCTGCAGGTTCACCCCGGCCAGGATGGGCCGGTCGAAGCGCTTGTGGAGGTCGCGGTACTCCACCATCGGCGAGTCGTCCATCGCGCCCTCCATCAGTTGAGGAGGAGGGGCGGGAAGAGCGCGTCCAGGAAGAGGACGGCGAGCGTCATCAGCACGACCGCGCTCGTCGTGGCCTTCCCCACGCCCTCGGCGCCGCCGCGGGTGGAGAGCCCCATGTGGCTGGCGATCAGCGGGATCACGAAGCCGAAGACCAGCCCCTTGCTGAGCGAGTAGAACAGGTCCCAGCTGTGCCACCAGAGCTGCGCGCCGTACAGAAAGGCATCGGGGCTGAGGCCGACGGTGAGCTGCGCGGCGAACATCCCGCTCAGGATGCCGGCCGTGTTGGCGAGCCCTACCAGGCAGGGCACCACGACGATCCCCGCGATGATGCGCGGCGACACCAGGGTGCGCACCGGGTCGCGCCCCAGCGAGTGGAGCGCGTCGATCTGCTCGGACACCTGCATCGTCCCCAGCTCGGCGGTGATGCGCGCGCCCACTCGGCCGATGAGCACCACGGCCGTCATGATGGGGCCCAGCTCCAGCACCACCGACGAGGTCACGACGCTCCCCAGCACGTACAGCGGCACGGAGCCGGTGAACTGGTAGCCGCCCTGCTGCGAGGTCACCACGCCGGCCAGGATCCCCGTCACCAGCACGATGGGCACCGACGACACGCCCATCCAGTACATCTGCCGCACGACCTCGCGCAGCGGGATGCGCCCGGTGAACAGGTACACGATCGTCTGCCACACCAGCGCCCCGATGCTCCCCAGGTGGGCCAGCAGGTTCTCCGCCGTGCGGCCCAGCCCGCCGAGCCCCTTCTCCACCGGCCGTAGCGGCCGGACCCTCCCGCGCTGCCGTGCCTCGGGGAGCGTGGCATGCTCCGTGGCCTCTCTCCCTGCCTGCATCGCCTTCCCCCGTATCAGGATCTGGCCGCAAGAGCCAGCCGCTTTCGTCACTTTCGCCCGCTCCACGCCCGCCGAAGCTAAGCCCCGAATCTACAACCGATTACACCTAAATGCAACCGGAACAACCGTTTAGCTCACCTCTCGCGTCCCCGCTCCCCCTGCTGTACGCCGCGGGGACCGGCCGTGGATTCGGGGGGCCCTCACCCCCGCTCTTTCCT
>JAUJMI010000094.1 GCA_030446945.1 Longimicrobium sp.
ACGGCGTGCTTCTCCATGTACTCGCTCATGTCGATCCGCACCATCGCCTCCTCGCTGTCGAAGAGGAACTCGGCGAGGGCGCGCGCCGTCTCCGTCTTCCCGACGCCGGTGGGGCCCAGGAAGATGAAGGAGCCGATCGGCCGGTTGGGGTCCTGCATCCCCGCGCGGGAGCGGCGCACGGCGTTGGCGACCGCCTCCGTCGCCTCGGTCTGGCCGATGACGCGCTTGTCCAGGTGCTTGTCGAGGTGCGCCAGCCGCTCGCGGTCGCTCTGCAGCATGCGCGTGACCGGGATGCCGGTCCACTTCGCCACCACCTCGGCGATGTCGTCGCTGTCCACCTCCTCCTTGAGGAAGCGCGACGACTTCTGCAGCTCGGCCAGGCGCGCCTCGTCGTCGGCGATCTCCTTCTGGAGCGCGGGGATCTGGCCGTACTGGATCTCGGCCGCGCGGTTGAGGTCGCCGGTGCGCGAGGCGCGGTCCAGCTCCACCTTGAGCTCGTCCAGCTTCTCCTTGCGCCCGCGCAGGTCGGCGATCACCGCCTTCTCGGACTGCCACTGCGCCTTCATCCCCGACGAGCGCTCCACCAGGCCCGCGATCTCCTCCTCCACGCGGTTCAACCGGTCGCGGCTCTCCGGATCGCTCTCGCGCTGCAGGGCGTTGCGCTCGATCTCCAGCTGCATGATCCGCCGCTGCACCTCGTCGATCTCCTGCGGAAGCGAGTCGATCTCGATGCGCAGCCGGCTCGCCGCCTCGTCGATCAGGTCGATCGCCTTGTCCGGCAGGAAGCGGTCGCCGATGTAGCGGTTGCTCAGCGTGGCCGCCGACACGATGGCCGGGTCGGTGATGCGCACGCCGTGGTGCACCTCGTAGCGCTCCTTGAGCCCGCGCAGGATGGCGATGGTGGCCTCCACCGTCGGCTCGCCCACGAACACGGGCTGGAAGCGCCGCTCCAGCGCCGCATCCTTCTCGATGTACTGGCGGTACTCGTCCAGCGTGGTGGCGCCCACCAGGCGCAGCTCGCCGCGGGCCAGCGCCGGCTTCAGCATGTTCCCGGCGTCGGGCGAACCCTCCGTCTTCCCCGCCCCCACGATGTTGTGCAGCTCGTCGATGAAGACGATGAACTTGCCGGCGGAATCGCTCAGCTCCTTGAGGACGGCCTTGAGGCGCTCCTCGAACTCGCCGCGGTACTTGGCGCCGGCCAGCATGGCGCCGATGTCCAGCGACACCAGCGTCTTGTCGCGCAGCCCCTCCGGCACGTCGCCGTCGACGATGCGCTGCGCCAGCCCCTCGGCGATCGCCGTCTTCCCGACGCCCGGCTCACCGATGAGCACGGGGTTGTTCTTGGTGCGGCGGCTGAGCACCTGCACCACCCGCCGGATCTCCTCGTCGCGGCCGATGACGGGGTCCAGCTTGCCGCGACGGGCCCGCTCCGTGAGGTCCACGGAGAAGCGCTGGAGGGCCTGGTACTTGTCCTCGGGGTTCTGGTCGGTCACGCGGTGCGAGCCGCGCACCTGCTGGAGCGCGTCGGCCAGCGTCTCGCGGCGGGCGCCCTGGGCGCGCAGGAGGTCGCGCGCGGTGAACCCCTTCTCCGCCAGTGCCAGCAGCAGGTGCTCGGTGGAGACGTACTCGTCCTTGAGCGATCGCGCTTCCTCTTCGGCCCGGTCCAGGACCTCGTTCAGCTCGCGCGACAGGTGCGGCTGCGCGCCCGACTGCTTGGGAAGGCGGGCCGCCGCGGCGTCGTTCTCCGCGCGGAGCCGCGCCACGTTCACCCCCACCTTTTGCAGGATGGGGACGACGATCCCCTCCTCCTGGTCGAGCAGCGCCGCCAGCAGGTGCGAGTCTTCTATCTGCGGATTGCCGGCTTGCCGCGCGGCGCTGGACGCCGCCTGGATGGCCTCGCCGGCCTTTACCGTCAAACGTTCGAAGTTCGGCATCTGGTCTTACTCCTTTTCGCGTCCGGGCTACGGGGCGCTCCGGCGGGGGACCGACGGGTCCTTCCGCTCGGCGTTCGATGCGGCTCGCTCCGGACCGTCGCGGGTGGGAAAAGGAAGTTCCGTGCCGGTGCAGTCTGCCGGAATGGCAGGTCCACAAACCTCCGCTCGGACGTGATTTGTCACATCGTGCCCGGTGCCTCGGTCCGCGGCACAGATTCTCCTGATGTGCGGACCGCGTCCACACTCTCTTTCTTCTGCCACTGTCCCGAAGCCATGACCTACGCAAAAACCCGCGCCTCCTTTCTTCTCTCGCTCGCGGTCGCCGGGTGCACGCCCGCCGATGCGCGCACGAATAAGCAGCAGAGCGGTGAACCCAATCGAATGGGAAGAATCCCCGTCTTCGAATACCATGTGATCGGCCCCGGCAGAACGGAGTTCCACCGCCCCGCCGACGGGTTGAGGGCCGACCTGGAGCTGCTGTACCGGCGCGGGTATCGGCCCGTGACGGTCGCGGAGATGAACGGGCGCCGCATCGACCGGGTGGTGCCCAGGGGGTACAAGCCTTTCGTGGCCGTGTTCGACGACGCGAGTGCATCGCAGTTCCGCTACCGCGAGGGCGCGGGCGGCGAGCTGGAGATCGACCCCACCAGCGCGGTGGGGATCTGGACGGGGTTCACGCGTACGCACCCCGGGTGGCGCAACGCAGCCACGTTCTGCGTGCTGAGCGCGGCCAGCGGGGGGAACGCCTTCTTTGGCAACGGCAACATCCAGGGCCAGAAGACCGCCTGGCGCTTCCCAAAGATCCAGTACCTGGTGCAGAACGGATTCGAGATCTGCAATCACACGCAGTGGCACGCCCGGCTCGATCGCTACTCCGATGCGATGGTCCAGGAGCAGATCGCGCGGCTGGCTCTGGCCGTCGACTCGGCCGTACCCGGCTACCGCATCCAGACCTTCGCCCTCCCGCTGGGAATCTGGCCAAAGAACCGCTCGCTCGCGGTGCGCGGCTCGTGGCGCGACCCGAGAACCGGGCGCGAGGTGCGATACGAGCACGCAGCCGTCCTCGAGGTCTCCGGCGGCCCGAGCGTGAGTCCGTTCGACCCCCGGTACGATGCGCACAGCATCGACCGCGTGATCGCGCATGGCAGCGCGGTCCGCAACACGGTGGAGCGCCTGGACCGGGAGCGCGCCGCATATGTCTCGGCGGGGCGGTAGGGGCTTTGTAGTGGCGTCCCTCGCGGTGTCGGTTCGTAGCGCCCAATTCTGACGCTGCTCCGCCGCTATCTCACGAACCGTCCCGTAGGGGCGCGATCCATCGCGCCCACCCTCCGCGCGGGCTCGACCCTCGCCCTACGGATCGATGCCGCAGGGGCAGACCTGCGTGTCTGCCCGCCCTTGCCCCACCGCGATCATTGCCGGATTCCAGAGTGCCAGCGGCGCTTTCCGCAAGCTCGCGGACGATCAGTGTGATAACTCCGCTTCGATGATTTCGTGGGGTGTGGGTGAAAAATCCAATGGCGCCGGCTCGCCACCGGCCCGTGTGGCCCGGCCAGGCCCGTACCGAGCGTGGCGCAGGGGCCGGTTCGCTGCGGGCGGCGTCGGTCGTCTCCCCCATCCCGCGCCCCACGACGGCGTGGAGCCAGATGCCGCGTAGCGCTCCGTTCAGGAAAGGGGCGCAGGTTGCAAGACGATGCGATTAAAATCTTGCGTGTCTTCCATTTGCCGCGGCGGAATAGGACGGCGCTGACCACGGCGAGGGTGGAGAAGGCGATGGTGATGGACCAGAAGACCCCGCGGGGGCCGAGCCCGAAGTGGATCGCGAGCACATACGCCAGCGGGATCTCCCAGAGCCAGAAGACCACCAGGTTGATGAGGGTGGGGGTAAAGGTGTCGCCCGCGCCGTTGAACGACTGGGTGAGCACCATCCCGTAAGCGTAGAAGAGGAAGCCGCTCGCCACGATGCGCAGGCAGGAGACCGCGTGGACGGCCACGGCCGGGTCGCGCGTGAAGAGCGAGACCAGGGCGGGGGCGAAGAGGACGAAATGCGCGCCGATGCCGCCCAGGAAGCAAAGGTTGTACAAGCCGGCCTTCCACACGGCCTCCTCGGCGCGCTCCGGATTGCCGGCGCCGAGCGCCTGGCCCACCATGGTCGCGGCGGCGTTGCTCATTCCGAAGCTCGGGAGCAGGGCGAAGACCACCACGCGGATGCCGATGGCGTAGCCCGCCAGCGCGGCGCTTCCAAAGGTGGAGATGATCCGCACCAGCCCGATCCAGCTTGCCGTGCCGACGAGCGACTGCACCGTGGCGGAGCCGGAGAGCCGCGCGATCTGCGCCATCAGCGCGGGCTCCGGGCGCAGGTGTCGGCGGCCCACCCCGTGCGGCCGCCGGGGCGGGTGAGCCGCCAGATCGCATACGCCGCCCCGGTGCTGCGTCCAAAGGTGGTGGCCACCGCCGCGCCGGTGACGCCCAGCACCGGGAAGGGCCCCAGGCCGAAGATCAGGCAGGGAGCGAGCGCCATGTTCAGCGCGTTCGCCATCCAGAGCACGCGCATGGCGATGGCCGCGTCGCCGGCTCCGCGGAAGATGGCGTTGACCACGAAGAGGAGGAGGATGGCCGCCTCGCCGCCCAGCATCACTCGCGCAAAGGTGACGCCGATCTCGATGACGCCGGGCGACGCGCCCATCAGCGCCAGGAGCTGCGGCGCGAACACTGCCCCCAGCGCCCCCAGCACCACCGACACGACGACGGCCAGGAGCAGCGACTGCACGGCCGCGCGCGCCGCGCCCTCCGCGTCGCGCTCGCCGACGCGGCGGGCGACGAGCGCGGAGGCGCCGATGGCGAGCCCCATCGCCAGCGCGTACACCGGCATCAGGAGCGATTCGGTGAGCCCCACCGCCGCCACCGCGTCCGCCCCCAGGCGCGAGACGAAGAAGATGTCCACGACCGCGAAGATGCTCTCCATCGACATCTCCAGCACCATGGGGATGGCGAGGAGGAGGATGGAGCGCCCCACGGGGCCCGCCGTGTAGTCCTGCTCCGACCCCCGCAGCGCTTCCCTGATCGAAGCGCCGAGCGCGGGTTCCGGGATGGCGTCCTGCATTCAGATGGGCCCTGGAAAAACGGAGGCACAGAGACGATGTAATCTCTGTGCCTCCGTGTGTCTGCGCGAGACTGCTGCTTTACGGGGTGGTTTCGGGGACCAGCACCACCTGCACGTAGTTCTGCGCGTCCAGGAAGCGGCGCGCGGCGGCCTGGATGGAGGCGGAGGTCACCCGGCCGGCCAGCGCGGCCTCGGTGGGGATCACGCGCGGATCCCAGCCGCGGGTGTCGTACGTCACCAGGTTGTTCAGCCAGTACTGGTTGAGGCGCAGGCTGGTCTCCGCGTTGCGGCGCTGCGCCTCACGCACCTTGTTGAGGTCCGCCTCCGGGGCGCCCTGGTTCCTGATCTTCTCGATCTCGGCAAAGGTGGCGCGCACCAGCTCGTCCGCGCGGTCGGGCGCCGAGGTGAACTGCACGTGCAGGGTGTAGCTCTCCACCGGGAGGCGCGACACCGCCCAGTTCACGCTCGGCGAATAGGTGCCGCCCAGCCGCTCGCGGAGGGCCTCGGTAAGGCGGATCTGGAGCAGCTCGCTCAGCGAGCGCAGCCCGTGCACCTCCTCCGGGCGCACCTGGATGGCGCCGGTGAAGGCGAGGCGCGTGATGCTCTTGGGCTCCGTGCCGCGCCGCACCGTCTTGCGCACCACCCCGCGCGGGGGGCGGATCCCCGTGTCGCGCGAGCTCTCGCGCCGCCCCGCGGACGGAAGGCTCGCCAGGTACTTCTCCACCAACGGTTTGAGCGAGTCCGGCCGCACGCTCCCCACGAAGACAAAGGTGAAGTCGCCCGCCTCGGAGAAGCGGTCGCGGTAGAAGGCCAGCGACCGGGCGAGGTCCTGCGCCTCCACCGTCGCCGCGTCGAAGGGGCGGGCGCGCGCATGGCCCCGCGCCATCGTCACCTGCACCGTGTCCTGGAAAGCGGACTCGGGGTTGGCGTCGCGGTTGCGCAGGAACCCGGTCATCTGGTTCTTGAACGCCGCCGCGGCCTCCGCGTCCGCGCGCGGAGCGGTGAAGTGCAGGTGGATGAGCTGGAAGAGCGTCTCCAGGTCTTTGGGCGAGCCGCCGCCGCCGAGCCCTTCCTCGGTGTTGGAGATGAACGGGTTGACCTGCGCCGCCTTCCCCGCGAGCGCCTTCTGCAGCTGCACGCGGTTCATGGAGCCCACGCCGCCCGCGCTCACCGTGGCGGAGGCCATGGAGACCGCCGGGAAGTCCGCGTCGGAGGCCAGCGAGGTGCCGCCCGGGCTGTAGGCGCGGAAGAGCACCTCGTCCGCCTTGAACTCGGTGGGCTTCACGCTCACGCGCGCGCCGTTGGAAAGGCGCCACTCGACCGTGCCGATCTCGTCCATGCGCCGCTCGGAGACCACGCGGCCGGCGCGTGGCGCGCTGGCCAGGAGCGGCGTGGTCACCACGTTGTCCACGTACGCGGCGACCGGCTTGCCGCGCACCTGCGCAAAGGTGGCGGCGAGCGCCCGCTCGGTCGGCAGGGTGATGCCCGCCTTCTGGGGACCGTTCGCCATGATGACGCGGTTCTGGTCCGTGATCAGCTCACGCGCCAGTCGGTTCACCTCTTCCAGCGTCACGCCGGGGACGAGCGCGCGGTGCAGCTCGTACGAGGCCGCGGGGCCGGGGACGGGCTCGCCCTGGAGGAAGTGGGCGACGTAGCGGTCCACGATCTGACCGGAGCGCATCTTCTCGCGCTCGGCGTACGCGCGCTCCGCGCCGCGCAGGAGCTCGGCCTTGGCGCGCTCCAGCTCGCTGGCGGTGAAGCCGTGCTGGCTCACCCGCTCGGCCTCGGTGAGGAGCGAGGTGAGCGCCGGCTCCACCCCGTTCTCCTTGGCGACGGTGAAGAGCGTGTAGCTCTCCAGCGTGCGGACGCTGCGCCCCTGGTTGGCGAAGGCGGCGACGAACGGCGCGTTCGGCGAACGGGTGATCTCGTCGAAGCGGGCGTTCAGCATGGCGTCGTGGAGCCCCTCCACCACGCCGCGCCGGAAGTCGGCCACCGTGCGGGTGGGGCGCGCCGGGTGCTGGAAGCTCACCTGCACGGTGGTGTTGGTCGCCTCCGGGTCCGTGACCACGGAGAAGCGCGGCTCGGCGTGCGCGGGCACCTGCATCACCGGGCGCGGCGGGGCCGGCCGCGGCGCCGCCAGCGAGCCGAACTTCTCGCGGATCAGCGCCTCGGCGCGGGCGGGGTCGATGTCGCCCACCACCACCACCGCCATCAGGTCGGGGCGGTACCAGTCGGTGTAGAAGCGGCGCAGGTCGGCCGCGGAGAAGGACTGCAGCGACTCGCGCGTGCCGATGGGGAGCCGCTCGGCGTACGCGGAGCCGGCGAACTCCACGGGGAACTGCTTGAGCGCCATCCGCATCCCGGCCCCGCGGCCGCGGCGCCACTCCTCGATCACCACGCCGCGCTCGCGCTCGATCTCCTCTTCGTCCAGCATCTGCCCCCCGGCCCAGTCGGCCAGGATCTGGAAGCCGCGCTCCACCACCCGCGCGCTATCGGTGGGTATGGGGAGGATGTAGACGGTCTCGTCGAACGAGGTGTAGGCGTTCAGGTGGGCGCCGAACTGCACGCCCACGCCCTGCAGGTAGTTCACCAGCTCGTTCTTGGCGAAGTTGCGCGTGCCGTTGAACGCCATGTGCTCCAGGAAGTGCGCCAGCCCCAGCTGCCTGGGGTCTTCCAGCACGCTCCCGGCGTTGACCGCCAGGCGCAGCTCCACGCGGTTGGGCGGCTCGCGGTTCGGCTGGATGTAGTAGCGCAACCCGTTGGGCAGCGTCCCCATCCTCACCGCGGGATCCAGCGGGATCTCCTGCGTGAGTGCGAGCTGCTGCTGCGCCAGCAGCGCCGGCGCGGGCGCAAAGGCGAGCGCGGCGGCGGCGATCGCCACCGGGAAGCTGATCGTATGTCGCATTCGGAAGCGGTCGGGAGAGAAGTGGGAAAGTCCGGATGATGCGGCGGGAAAGGTTACCCGCCGGCGGGCGGGCGTCAATCGGGTGGGCCGACGTGAATCGGATGCTAATCAAGCCAATGCCTAATTCCCAGTTGCAACTGCTAAAAGGGTGTTGAAAAATGTGCCCCTGCTTCGTGAACGGAGCGCTTCGCAGCATCTGCCTCCACGGCGCCGCGGGGCCGGCGTGAAGGAGACGACCGACGCCACCCTTACCAACCCGGCCCCCGCGCCGCGGTCCGTATCGGGCCTGGCCGAGGAGCATGGGCCACTGGCGAGCCCGCGGCAGGGATCGCTTCCTTCACTCCGCGCCAGAATCCCAGCGCGGAGGCACGGATTGGGCGGTGCTCCGCTCAGGACGTTGGGCGGGGGGGACGGCGCCCTAACGGCTGCCGCTCCGGCGATTTTTCACACCCTCCCAAAGCCCTCAGTGCTGGGTGCTAACTAAAAGCGCACTAACGCACTCACGCACTTCGGTTCACGGCCCCATCAACAGCGCATTCACATACAGCGGCTGCATCGACCGCCAGAACAGCCGGAAGAGCGGGTCGTCGGCGAAGAGGATCACGCTTCCCTGCCCCATGCGGCGGGTGGCGACGACGGATCCCTCGCCGAGGCGGCGCAGGTTCTCGGGCGAGATGACGCCGGAGATGCGCGTGGGGTTCCGCGGAAGGTACGCGACCGTCTCCAGGTTCTCCGCGGGCTCGAACACGGTGGTGCCCTGGTGCAGGGTGAAGGTCTCGCCCGGACGGCCGTCCAGCCCCGCGCCGAATGCCAGCGGGTGCGCCGGGTCCAGGCGCAGCGGGAGGATGGTGCCAGGGACTTCCTGGCGCCACTCCTGCCGCTCGCGCTCCTCGCGGCCCGCCAGAAAGCGCGCGCGAGCGTTCCCCGTGTCGCGCCCCGCCTCGCGCACCTTGATCTCGGCCATAGCCGCGATCGCCTCCGCCCCGCCGGCGATGGCGACCAGGCGCCCTCCGCGCTGCACCCACGCCTTGAGCGCGTCGGTGGCATCCTTGACGGCGCGCGGCGACGCGTCGGGGAGCACGATCACCTGGTAGTCGGACAGGTCAGCCGAGGCCAGGTCGCTGGCCTGGACGGCGTCGAAGGGGACGCCGAGCTGCTGGTCGAGGAAGAACCAGTGCGCACCGAAGGAGGTGGGGCTCACCCCCTCGCCCGAGACGACGGCGACGCGCGGCAGCTTGATGTTGGCGACGCTCTCGCTCCCCAGGTCGATCCCGCCCTCGCTGAGGCCGCTGGAGATGGGGATCGCGACGCTTCCCAGGCCCAGGCGGGTGAGGCGCGCCTGGAGCGAGTCGTTGCCGCGCGCTGGGATGAACCAGGTGCCCGCGGGATAGCGGCGGCCCGCGAAGGTGGAGGGCTTGCCGAGCACCCGCGCCCGTCCGCCCGCGCGCAGCAGGCTCACGACGCCGCGCGACGCCTGCTCGCCCGGCGCCACCAGGTAGCCGAAGGCGCTGGGCTGCGGCGCGGCGCCGGCCGCGATCGTCTCACTGCCGGTGGTGCGCACGGGGGTCCACCCGGTGCCGCCGCCCGTCGCGCGGTAGGCGGCCACACCGTAGGCATAGGGGAGCGACCAGGCGCTGACGTCGTACGAGTACTCGGCTTTGAGGACCGTCTCCGGCTGGAGCAGCGTGATGGCGAGGCGGCCCAGCGGCTGGCGCGCCCGCACCCGGTACGTCCCCGCCGGGAAGTCGCTACGCGCGGGGAAGCCCGGGTACGCCGTAGCGCCCGCGCGGAAGCCGGCGGAGGCGCGCTCCACCTCGATCCCCTGGCGGCGGAGATGGGCCACCAGCGACTCGATGCGGCTGGGGTCGGTGCCCGGCACGAGGAGGAAGTCGCGCTCGCCCTGGCCGACGGTGCGCTGCCCGGCGGCGTAGTCCATCAGCAGCTGCGCCTTGCCGGCGGCGGCGGTGCGCAGGGTGGCCTGGCCGCTGGCGTGGTGGTGGAGCGCGCGGTCGCGCAGCGTCAGGGTGTCGCCCGACGCCTGGATCACCGCCTGCCCCGCGGCGCCGTGCCCGGCCTGCTCGTACGTCATCCCCACCGCGCCCGTGAGCGACGGCCACGAGTCGCCGTACCCGGGGTAGAAGAGGTCGAACGCCTCGCCCGTGTAGTAGTCCCACCCCCGCGCGTCGAAGGTGCGGGCGTTCTCCTGCCCGAAGCGCTTCCCCCACGACAGGATGTGCTGCGGGTAGATGGGATTGATGGGCGCCGCCGCCGGGAAGAAGAAGTACGACGAGTTGTAGGACATCTCGTGGAAGTCGACGTGCACCTGCGGGTTGTAGCGGAACCAGGTGGCCAGCCGCGCCCGCGTCTCCACCTGCGTCGCCCACGACCAATCGCGGTTCAGGTCGAAGAGGTAGTGGTTGAAGCGCCCGCCCGGCCACGGCTCGC
>JAUJMI010000095.1 GCA_030446945.1 Longimicrobium sp.
GCGCCCCCCAACCGCCGGCCCGGGGGGGGGGGGGGGGCCGGTGGGGGCCACGCGGGGCGAGCGGGCTATCCGGGGGGCGCGGGCGGGGCGCGCCGCGGTTGGGTGGCCCTTTTGTCTCGTCTTGGGAGTGCGGTTGTGGGCGCCCCCGGCCCCCCGGAAGCGACCGGCCGGGGGGTTGGCACCGCCCGGGCCGGTCCTGTTGTATGCCGGAGCGCCGCGGGGGTTCCCCCGCGACGCCCCTCACCTGCTACGGCTGCGCCGGCGCCGGCTGCCCGCCCTGCGGAGCCTGCTGCGGCTGGCCCTGCTCGGGCGTCCCCTGGGGCGGCATCCCCTGCGGGGGCATCCCCTGCGGCGGCATCCCCTGCGGAGCCTGCGGGAGCTGCGGCTGCGTGGCGCGGATCGCCTTCATCCGCTCTACCACGCGGGGGTAGGCGGCCTCGTTGTACTCGTAGCCGTACGACTCGCGCAGCGCCTGCCCCAGGCGGCCCAGCGGGGAAAGCTGCACCTGCCCGGCGACGAAGCCCTGGATGAGCTGGCGCACCTGCTCCTCGATCGCCGCGTTGCCGGCCGAGCCCTTGGGGATGCGGCGGGTGCCGAGCCCCGTCCCCTGCAGCAGACCGCGGATTGCGGCGCGCGCGTCGGTGCGGATGGAGTCGTTGGCCGCGCGCGACAGGTTGAAGTTGCGGCGCTTGGCCTCCGCCAGCAGGATCTCACGGGTGGCCTGCTGCTTCAGGAAGCCTTCCACCTGTTCGTCGGGCGCCGAAGCGGCCTGCTTGCGCTGCGCCGGCGGGATCTGCTCCATCACCTCGGCCACCTCGCCGGAGGTGAGCTCGCCGCCGCGGTACTCCAGGAGGGCGCGATTGGCGGCGCGGCCCTTGAGGGGCAGATCCTCCATCGTTGCCATCTCCTTGACCTGCTTCACCGCGCCGGTCTGCACCTCGATCTTTGCGGCGGTGGTCAGCGAGTCGACGAACTTCTGCACGGCCTGGCCCTGCGTCTGGCGAGCCAGCATCTGGCGGAACTGCGGGCGCTGCTCGGCCGGGAGCGGCTGCGACTTGCGCTCTTCCACCTTGATGATGTGGTAGCCGAAGGGGCTCTCCACCACCTTGGACACCTGCCCCGGCTGCAGCGCGAACGCCGCCTCCTCGAAGCTGGGCACCATCTGCCCACGGCCAAAGAAGCCGAGGTCGCCGCCCTGGTCCTTGGAGGTGTCCTCCGAGTGCTGGCGCGCGAGGGCGGCGAAGTCGGCCCCGCCGGCGGCCTGCGCCTGGAGCTGCTCGGCGCGGGTGCGCACCGCCTGCCGGGCGGCGGGCGCGGCGTCGGCCTCCACCTTGAGCAGGATGTGCCGGGCGCGCACCTGCGGGCCGGGGCCCTCGGTGTTCCACTTCTGGTCCAGCTCCGCCTCGGTGAAAGCCGTGTCCACGCGGACGTTGCTGGTCACGAACCGCCGGAGGATCTCCTCCTCGCGGCTCGGCTCGATCAGCTTGTCGAAGTCGAGGACGGCGAGGGTGGTGTCTTCGGCGGCGGCGGTGGCGAGCAGGGTGTAGTCCACCCACAGTTTGGCCAGCTCGCCGACGAGTTCCTCGGTCGGCTGGATCTGCGGGTTGGCGGCCAGCAGCGACGCGGCCTCTTCCACCTTGAGCTCTTTGCCGGCGGCCTGGGCCACCACGTCGGTGTGCGACGACATGGCCTTGCCGAACGAGCCGCACCCTGCAAGCGCGAGGGCGGCGGCGGGCAGCGCCCAGCGGGTAAACTTCATCACGATCTCCGAAACCGGGTGAGGGGACTGCGGCGCGGGCCGGATGGCCGGGGGCGCCCTGGGAAACTTCGGAAAAAAGTGCGTCAGTGCGTTCGTGGCGCGGCATTCCCCCCCTCTTTCGCCATCCTGAGGGAGCCGCTTCGCCCAAGCGGGCCGCCCGCTCCCGCCTCCCGCGGCGCCCAACGGATCTAGCCGGCGCCGGGCCGGGGTTCGCGCGTCATGCGGGCCTCTCGCAGCGCGCAGTAGATCCTTCGCTCCGCGCCTGAGTATGGGGCCGGGGCGAGTTTCGGAGAAGCGCGTCGCTCAGGATGACAAACGGGATGGTGCACGCACCCGTTCCCCGCACTCACGCACTTCCCTTCCTACGCCGCGGCGGCCTTCGCGACCTCCGCCACCAGCTCCCGCAGCGAGGCGAGGAGGGTGGGGAGGATCGGCTCCGTGCCGTGGCGGGTGAGCGCCAGCGAGAGCGGCATCGGGCGGCGGATCTCCACGGCCAGCTGGTGCGCGGAGAAGGCGGTCTGCAGCGACGCCATGCGCGGCACGTTGCCCCGGCGGAAGTTGATGCGCACGTCCCATGGGCGCACCAGGATCCGCTCGATCCCCAGCTCGCCACCCAGCAGCCGGAGCTGGGCCGTCGCGATCAGCGTCTCCACCTCTTCCCGCAGCGGGCCGAAACGGTCGCGCAGCTCGCCGCGGATGGCCTCGGCCGCCTCCACCGTCTCCACGCGCGAAAGGCGGCGGTAGAAGTTGAGCTTCTGCGCCTCGTCCGTCACGTAGTCGTCCGGAATCAGCGCCGCGCCGTCGACCGAGACCTCGGCCAGCTGCACGCGGGTCTCGCCCTTGCCCTTGAGCTGCTTGATGGTGTCGTCCAGCAGGCGCATGTAGGTGTCCAGCCCCACCGCGTGCACGAAGCCGCTCTGCTGCGATCCCAGGATGTTACCCGCACCCCGTAGTTCTAGGTCCTTGAGCGCGATGCGGTAACCGCTTCCTAACTCGGTGTAGTGCTCCAGCACGCGCAGCCGCTTCTCGGCGTCTTCCTGGATCTCGTCGGGGATCAGCAGGTAGCAGAACGCCCGGTGGTGGCTGCGGCCCACACGCCCGCGGATCTGGTAGAGCTGCGAGAGGCCGAAGTGGTCGGCGCGGTTCACGATCAGCGTGTTGGCGCGGGGCACGTCCAGCCCGCTCTCGATGATGGCGGTGGCCACCAGCACGTCGCGCTCGCCGTCCAGGAAGGCGGTCATCACCGCCTCCAGCTCCTTCTCCCGCATCTGCCCGTGCGCGATGGCGATGCGCGCCTCGGGGATCAGCCGCTGCACCCGCTGCGCCACGGTGTCGATCGTCTCCACCCGGTTGTGGACGAAGAAGACCTGCCCGCCGCGGTCCAGCTCGCGCCGCATCGCGTCCTCGATGATCGCGTCCGCCCACGGCAGCACGTGCGTGATCACCGGCTGCCGGTCGCGCGGCGGCGTCTGGATCAGCGTCATGTCGCGCAGCCCCAGCATGGAGAAGTGCAGGGTGCGCGGGATGGGGGTCGCCGTCAGCGTCAGCACGTCCACCGTGCGGCGCAGCTGCTTGAGAAGCTCCTTGTGCTTCACCCCGAAGCGCTGCTCCTCGTCGACGATGATGAGGCCCAGCTCCTTGAAGTGCACGTCGTGCGAGAGGAGGCGGTGCGTCCCGATCAGGATGTCCACCTCGCCCGCCTGCAGGCGCCGGAGCACCTCCGTCTGCTCCTTCGCCGTGCGGAAGCGCGAGAGCGCCTCGATGCGCACCGGGAAGTCCGCGAGCCGCTCGGAAAAGGTGTGCATGTGCTGCTCGGCGAGGATCGTCGTCGGCACCAGCACCGCCACCTGCTTCCCATCCTGCACCGACTTGAAGGCCGCGCGGATGGCGATCTCCGTCTTGCCGTACCCCACGTCGCCGCAGATCAGGCGGTCCATGGGGCGGGGCGACTCCATGTCCTGTTTGACGTCCTCGGTGGCCTGGCGCTGGTCCGGCGTGTCCTCGAACAGGAATGCGCTCTCCATCTCGCGCTGCCAGCGGGTGTCGGGGGAGAAGGCGTACCCCTTCTCCGCGGCGCGGGCGGCGTACAGCTCCAGCAGCTCCGAGGTCATCTCCTCGATGGCCTTGCGGGTGCGCTGCTTCTGCCGGCTCCAGTCCTTGCCGCCGATGCGGTGCACCTTGGGCGCGGGCGCGTTCTCGTCCGCGTCGCTCACCCACCGCTCGATCAGGTCCACCCGGTGCACGGGGACGCGGAGGAGCTCGCCCCCCGCGTACTCGATCACCAGCGTCTCGAACTCCTCCTCGCCCACGCGGACGCGCTCCATCCGCCGGAACTGCCCCACGCCGTGGTCCATGTGGACGACGTAGTCCCCCGGCTTGAGCGCCGCGATGCTCTCCAGTGCCGCCCCTCCCCGGAACCTGCGCCGTCTGCGCACCCGGCGCGAGCGGCGGAAGATCTCGTGATCGGTCAGCAGGCGCAGCGGGGGCTCCGCGTCGGCCAGCACGAAGCCTCCGCCGATGGAGCCGATCCCCAGCTCCACGTGCCGCGCGATGCGCAGCTCGTCCAGCAGCTCCTGGAGGCGCTCCAGCTGGCCCTGGTTGTCGCACAGGATCAACGTCTGCTCGCCGCGCGCCGCGGCCCCGCGCAGCACGTCGCCCAGCCGCCCCATGTCGCGGTCGATCGCCTCCGGCGGCAGGGCGCGGAAGCGGGCGGTGGTCTGGGTGGGGAGGGTTCCCGTGTCCTCGATGAAGAGCTGGGCGAACCCTTCCAGCCTGCGCGCCGCCTCCTCCGACGGAAGGAAGAGCGTCTCCGGCGCATCCGGGCGGTTGCCGCGCTGCGCCTCGGCGGCGTGGAGGCGGCGGACCTCGCTCCAGGTGCGGTCCAGCTCGCCGCGCGTGCCCCCGCCGGCCAGGTGCACCACCACGGCGTCCGGCGGCAGGTACTCCAGCAGCGACTTGCGCTCGCTCCCCTCGGTGGCGCGTGCGGAGCGCGCTCCCACGCTGGCCTGCGCGCGCAGGTCCACGGGCAGGAGCTGCAGCTCGTCCACCGCCCGCACGGAGAGCTGCGTCAGGATGTCGAAGAAGCGGATCGACTCGACGGTGTCGCCAAAGAACTCGACGCGGGCGGGCTCCGGCGCGCCGAAGCCGAAGACGTCCACGATCCCGCCGCGCAACGCGAACTGCCCGACCGCCTCGACCGTGGGGACCCGCTCGAACCCCATCCCCTCCAGCCGCGACGCCAGCTCGGGGAGGAGCACGTCCGCGCCGGTGCGGATCTCCAGCCGCAGGTCGTCCAGCCCTTCCACCGCGGGGGCAAGCTCCTGCAGCGCGCGCGGCGTGGTGACGAGCAGCGAGGCGCGGCCGGAGAGCAGGGCCTCCAGCGCCTCCACGCGCGTGCCGCCGATCTCCAGGTGCGGCTCGCCCTCTTCGTACGGCAGCGACTCGCGCTGGGGGTACAGGAAGACGGCGCCCTCCCCCAGGAGCGCTTCCAGATCGGCGGTGGCCTGCTCGGCCGCCTCGGGCCCGGGGGCCACCAGCGTCCAGATCCGCTCGGGGCGGGCGCGGTGGAGCGCGGACACCAGCACCAGCGGGGCGGAGCCGGCGAGCCCCGAGGCCAGCGCGCTTCCCCCCGCACGCGGCAGGTTCGCCGCCAGCGCCTGGAAGGCGGGGACGGTGCGGAACGAATCGATCAGCAGCGGGTGCGGCACAGCACGGTGGGTCGGGTCTGCTCCAGGGCGACGCTGGGGTTTTTCGGGACAACCGTGGAGTTTAGCCCTTGAGGGCGTCGCAAGTCAACCGGGAGGGGAGGGGGGATGGGGATGGGGGATGCGGGCTGGGGGATGGTCGATGCTGTTCTTCGTTGTGCAGCGCCCGCGCCGGTGGACGTGCGGCTTGCTACGGACGCACCTGCGCCCATATTGGAGAGCACACTGCTGATTCCCGAGTCCACTCGACGCCACGCGTACTTGCACGCACACCCCGCAGCGCCGGACGTGTGGCGCATCACCACTCCGCTTCCGTTCGCGCCGCGCGACGTGCATGCGTACCTGGTGCGCCTACAGGCGGACAGATGGATGCTCGTGGATGGTGGAATCGGGACGGAGGAGGCGTGGGAGGCGCTGGAGGCCGGTGTCAGGGAGGTGGCGGGAGGGTGGAACGGCGTATGCCTGCACCTCATCACCCACATGCACCGGGACCACGTGGGGCTCGCCGCCCGCGCGCTGCGCGCCGCCCCCGCCCCGGTGGCGATGGGGGCGCTCGACGCTGAGCGGATGGCTTTCGCAGCCGCTCACCCAGACGACGAGGCCGCGTACCGTGCCGACCTCCTGCGCCGCGCCGGGGCTCCCGACGAGATGGTGCGCGCCGTGGAAGCCACAATCTCCGGATCGGAGGCGCTCGCTCCGCCGGTCACGGCCGACGTGCTCCTCCGCGGCGTGGAGGGGGACGTGCCGGGGGCGCCGGGGTGGCGGTGGGTTTGGACCCCGGGGCACACGGCGGGGCACGTGTCTCTCCACCGGGAGGCGGACGGGGTGCTGATCGCGGGCGACGCCGTCCTCCCGCGCATTACCCCCACGCTGGGAGTGAACCGCCAGCGGGCAGATCCGGTGGGCGACTACGTGGCGGCACTGGAGCGGTTGGAGGCGCTCGCCCCCGTCCTCGTCCTGGGCGGCCACGGCGCTCCGGCGGGCCCGCAGCGGATCCGCGAGCTGCGCGAGGCCGCGGAGGCCGAGACCGAAGCGGTGGACGCGTGCCTGGCGGACGGTCCGGCGAGCACCTGGCAGGTGGTGAAGCGGCGCTACCCGCGGCGCGAGCTCGCCCCGTCCACGCGGATGCTGGCGATCCGCGAGACGCGCGCCCACCTGGACCGCCTGGCCGCCGCCGGGCGCGCCGTCGTACACCCGTCGCCGGACGGGGCGGAGCTGTTCGCCCGCCCCGCGTAGCACCCGGCCCGCGCCGTCGCGCGCGCCACGAATTCCCGTCCGGAGCCTTTCGATGTCCAAGCTGCTCGGTTTCCTCCTCCTCCTGATCGGCGCCGTCGTGCTCGTGCCGCAGCTGCGCGCGCGGGCCATGCCCTACGTGCAGCCCGCGCTCAATCCGTTCTACGAATGGTCCGCGCGCAACCGCGTCAACGACATCGTGCAGATCCTCCACGAGGAGGAGACGCTGGGGCGCCCCATCCCCAACCCGGCCAGCTTCGCCGCCTTCGTGGCGCGGCGCGACTTCCAAAAGGATGCGGCGCACGACCCCTGGGGAACGCCGTTCTACCTGCGCGTTACCCGCAAGGCGTACTTCGTGGGCTCCGCGGGGAGGGACCGCATCCCCAACACGCCGGACGACATCGTCTCCCCCCCGCAGGTCCGCAAGGCGGCGGTGCGCCGGTGAGCGCGATGCTGAAGGTGGGGCTCACCGGCAACATCGCCGCCGGCAAGTCCACGGTGGCGCGCATCTGGCGCTCACTCGACGGCACCGTGGTGGATGCCGACGTCCTTTCGCGGCAGGCGGTGGAGCCCGGGACGCCCGCGCTGGCCCGCATCGCCCAGGAGTGGGGCGACGCGGTGATGGAGGCCGGGGGCGGGCTGGACCGCGCCGCGCTGCGCCGCATCGTCTTCGCCGATCCGAGCGCGCGGGAGCGGCTGGAGGCCATCGTGCACCCCGCCGTCGCCGAGCTCCGCGAGGAAGCGTACCGCGCCGCGGCCGAACGCGGGGAGCACGTGGTGGTGGCGGACATCCCCCTCCTCTTCGAAGCGGGGCTGGTGGACGACTTCGACGCGGTGGTGCTGGTGGACGCCCCCGAGGAGGTGCGCCTGGCGCGGCTGGTGGGCGACCGCGGAATGGACCCGGAGGAGGCGCGCCGCATGATCGCCGCGCAGATGCCTTCGGAGCTGAAGCGCGCGCGCGCCGATTTCGTGATCGCCAACACGGGCACCCTGCTGGAGCTGGAGCGCCGCGCGCGCGAGGTGTGGACCGAGCTGGTGCGGCGCGCGCGTGGCTGAGCTGCTGCGCGTGGACATGCACGTCCACACCCGCCACTCGCCGGACTCGCTGAACCCGCTGGAGGGGATCCTCGCCGCCATGGACGAGCGGAGGATCGATCGCGTGGTCATCGCCGACCACAACCGCATCGAGGGCGCCCTTCGCCTGCGCGACCTCGCGCCCGGGCGCGTGCTGGTTGGTGAGGAGGTGAAGACGCGCGAGGGGCCGGACATCATCGGCATCTTCCTCACACACCCGATCCCCCGCGGTACGCCGCTGCGCGACACGTGCGAGGAGATCCGGGCGCAGGGCGGCGTTGTCTACGTTCCGCACCCCTTCGACACGCGCCGCAGCGGGGCGGGGGAGCTGCTGGACCAGATCGCCGAGCTGGTGGACGTGGTGGAGGCACATAACGCGCGCACCTTTCGCCCGGAGCTGAACCAGCGCGGCGAGTCGTGGGCACGCGCGGCCGGAAAGCGGCTCGGCGCCGGCTCCGATGCGCACACGCTGGCCGAGATCGGCGCCGCCTTCGTGGAGGTGCCGCCGTTCGAGCCCACGCGCGATGGATTTCTCCGCGCGCTGGGCGCGGGGCGAGTGGCGGCGCGGGGGACCTCGTCGCAGCTGGTGGTGCTGGGCTCGGCGTATGCAAAGGTGCGCAAGCTGATCCTTCCCGACTGAACCGGAGCGAGACCATGCGACTTCTCATTGCCGCCCTGCTGCTGTGCTCTGCCTGCGCGCGCCACGAGCCCGGCGCCGACGGTGCCCCGGCGTCCGCGGAGCAGGACCCGCCCACCCCCGCCGCCGTCCAGGCCGACACCGCAAAAGTCGACGTTACCGGCCCGAACGGACCGCGAACCGGTGGGTGAGCGAAAGGAAAGCCTCACACGGAGGACACAGAGAGAACTGCAAGCCACGGATAAAACCACTTCCTGAACGAAGCGCCCGCACCGCATCCAGCCCCCGCGCTGTACCCTGGCGCGGAGTGAAGGAGACGGGCTCTGCTACGCGTTCGGGTCCACCCAATGTTCGGTGGGTGGTGCGTGGCGATCGACGGGATCGGGCCGCCAGGACGGTGGTTCAGCGGCGGCGCGCGCTTCGAGCGCCACGTACTTGCATCTCAACATGGGCGGGTGCGGTGCTCGCGGGAGAGTCGGTCTCCTTCACTCCGCGCCTCACGACGGCCAGGTGCTGATTGCGGCTCCGCGCTCAGTTCAGGAAGTGGTGCTGGTTCTGCGCGTGTCGGCCTGCCGCGCAGCTGTCTCTGTGGCTCTGCCTGAGATCGCTGTTGGGGTTGCGTAGGGAACGCGATGGGGCTAGATCGTGCGGTCGGCGCGGGCTCGCCGCGGCGGGATGAACGAGGGCTAGGGAATGAGCGATCACGGCAGCTACCGGCGCGAGGCCCCCGTGGACCTCGCGTCCATCTTTTTAGGGCCCAGGGCGAAAACGCGGATGTCTTCGAGCGGCTGCTGCTGCTGCAGGCGTTCCGCGACCACGTCTTCTGGAGGCGCAACTTCCACCCCGAGGACGGCTTCCAGGTGCGGGAGATGGACAGGCTCGCCCCCGAGTACCAGCACTCCCTGTCCATGCTGTCCACCGAGTTGATGGGGCTGCTGGGGGAGCTCAAGGCGGGGGTGCCGTTCTTCAGCCCGCGCTACGTCGGGCACATGTCGAGCGACCTGACGATGCCGAGCCTGATCGGCTACTTCGCCACCATGCTGTACAACCCCAACAACGTGGCGGCCGAGGCGTCGCCGGTCACCACGCGCATGGAGCTGGAGGTGGCGGACCAGCTCGCGCGCATGATCGGCTACGATCCCGCGAAGCAGTGGGGGCACCTCACCTCCGGCGGCACCGTCGCGAACTTCGAGGCGCTCTGGGTCGCGCGCAACGTGAAGTACCTTCCCGTCGCGGTGCGCTGGGCGGCGAAGGAGGCGGGGGTGGGCGGCCTGTCGGTGGGCACTCCGGCCGGCGGGCGCGCGCCGCTGGAAGGCATGGACCTGTGGGCGCTCCTCAACGTCGCGCCCGAGGACGCCATGAACCTGGCCGACGCCTTCCGCGCGCGGCTGGGGGACGCCGGGGCGGCGGTGGAGGCGCTGGCGCGGCACTCGCTGGCCGGGCTCGGCTACCAGGAGTTCGGCCGGCGCCTCTCGCAGCAGTTCGGCGATGCGCTGCAGGATGGCGCGGTGCTGGTCCCCTCCACCGCGCACCCCTCGCGGGAGAAGATCTGCCGCGCGCTGGGGATCGGCGGGCGGCAGCTCATCCACGTCCCCATGGACCCGCGCTTCCGCATGGACCCCGCCGCGCTGGAGGCGACGGTGCACGCCCTGGCGGATCGCAAGCAGCCCATCATCGCCTGCGTTTCCGTGATCGGCACCACGAGGGAATAGGGAATAGGGAATAGGGAATAGGGACTGCGACTGCGAGTCGTTCACTGTTCACCTAATCCCTAATCCCTGCCGTTACTCCTCCTCGATGTTCTGCTCTTCGCGGGCGACGCGCAGGTACTCGCGCAGCGACTCCTCGGGGATCTGGCTGAGCTGGCGCAGGATCGCCTGCGCCTGCTCGCGCAGCGGGGCGGTCTCGTCGCGGGTCAGCTCGT
>JAUJMI010000481.1 GCA_030446945.1 Longimicrobium sp.
CGCCCGATACGGAGGTCTCCAGCACCGCCTCGCGCAGCTCGCGGCCGCGCAGCCAGACCAGGCCAACCGAGGTCGGGAAGCCAAAGGTGCGCTCCACGTGCTCCCAGCGCACGGAGTCGCGGATCACGTCGTCGATGCGCAGCGAGCCGCCGTTCAGCACCGCCACGTCGGCGGTCTGCGTGGGGAATGCGCGGCGCATGCGGTCCGCCAGCCAGTTGCCCCACGCGCTCTCGGCGTTGCGCACCGTCTCCTCGGTGGCGTCCAGCGGCGTGGCGGTGCGGCCGATGGCGACGTCGAAGGTGGGGATGCGCCCGCGCAGCCGCGCCGCCCACTTCGTCGTCACCACGCGCTGGTACGTGGGATCGATCTGGACGGTGGAGTCCAGCGCCACCGCCTCCGCGCGCACGGCGGGGCGGCGGCCTACGCGCCCGATCGTCACGCGCCACACGCGGCGGGCGTTGGAGTCGCCCTTGGTGATCAGCGCGCTGCCAGCCGTCAGCGGGTCCTGGATGAGGAAGTGCTCGTGCCCGCCCGCGATCCACACGAACTTCGGATGGCGGCGGCGCAGCGCGGCGATCTGGCGGTCGGTGGCGTGCTCCAGGTGGGTGATCCCCACGATGGCGTCCGCCCCGCGCCGCTCCAGGTCGCGGATCTGCCGCTCGGCGATCGCCAGGAAGGAGCTGTCCGCGCGGACGTACGTGCGCGGCGCGTCGATGAAGGTGAGCGTGAAGACCCCGATCTTCATCCCCCCCGCGGAAAGGACCGTGTCGCGCCCCAGCGGCGGCGTCGCGCTGTCGGTGACGGTCAGGTTGCCGGCCAGCCAGGGGAAGCGCGACCCGCGCACCGCGTTGCGGAACATGGCGGGATCGCGGTCGTCGAACTCGTGGTTGCCGGGCACCACCAGCATCGGCGCGCGGGCGTGCACGAAGTTCAGCGCGTCGATCATCTGCTCCCCGGCGAAGAGCTTGCTCTCCAGGGAGGGGGCGATGAAGTCGCCGGCGTGGAAGACCATCACGGGGTTGCTCCCCGCGCGGCGGGTGCGCTCCACCAGCGTCGTCACGCGCCCCAGCCCGCCGACGCGTCCGTTCTCCACCGCGTCGATGCGGTACACGTCGTTGATCTGCACCACCGTGAGCGCGGGGACGAAGCGCCCCTGCGCCACGGCCGGCGCGGAGGCGGCCAGGAGCGCGGCCAGAGGCACCAGGGCGCGCGGAAAACGCATCGGAACTGCTGGCATCATCAGGGAATTACGGGGGTCGCGAACAGGCAGGGAGAAAGCGGGTTCAGATTACCAAGAGCGCGGCGGATGCACAAGGAGAGACTCCGCGCACGACACGCTTCCGCGGCGCGCGAAGTCGTATTATCTTCATTTCCCCCCCACAGCCACGCGTACCCATTCCCGGCCTCCGCCGCCGCGTCGCCGCACCCCCGCTGCCGATGTACCTCCCCGCCTCCATACGCAAGCACGCGCCGCCGCTCCTGGCGGGCGCCGCCCTGGCCGTCGTCGCGCTGACGGGCGTGGCCGCGCTCGCCCGTGCCGGCTCCACCGCCCCCGCCGACCCGCCGATGGTGCTTCCCGCCATCCACGCGGCCCCCGCGGTCACGGTGGACACGCTGTTCGTGGGCGGCTACGCGCGCGGCTCCTTCACGGAGGCGCTCGCCACGCTGGCCAGCGACCTGTCGCCGGCGGAGCGCGGGATGGTGGGACGGCACCTGGACAAGATCTACATGCCGGTGCTGCAGGGCGCGGCGCTCGGCGGGGGCGGGCGGCTGCGGGTGGCGTACGAGCGCGCCCGCCGCTTGGACGGCACCACCCGCTCCATCCAGGTGCTCGCCGCCGAGGCCGCGGTGGGCGGGGGGATGCACACCGTCTTCCTGTACGACCAGGGCGAGGCGCCCGGCTACTACGACGATCTGGGCCGCTCGCTGGACCCGGTCGCCTGGTCCGGCCCGCTGGCGGCCATGCGCGTGACCTCGCCCTTCAAGCTGGACCGGATGCACCCGCTGCTGCGCCGCATCCTGCCGCACACGGGGGTGGACCTGGCGGCCGGCTACGGCACCCCGGTGCGCGCCACGGGCGACGGGAGCGTGTCGTTCGCGGCGCCGCGGGGCGGGTACGGGAACCTGGTGGAGATCCAGCACCCCAACGGGTACGCCACGCGCTACGCCCACCTGTCGCGCATCTCCCCCGCCGTCGCCGCGGGGATGCCGGTGCATCAGGGCGACGTGATCGGCTACGTGGGCGCCTCGGGCCTCGCCACCGGCCCGCACCTCCACTACGAGGTGCGCCGCAAGGGCCGCCCGGTGAACCCCCTCCTGGCCCAGGCCGAGGCCGGCCCCACCCGCGACCTCGGCTACGACGACGGCTGGCGCGGGGAGCGCCGCAAGCTGGGCCGGCTCCTGGCCCGCGCGCCGTCGGTGGTGTCGCGGAGGGCGTTTCGGTAGGGGGAACGGGGGCCGGAAAGTACGGCCCGCTGCGACGATTGTCGCGGCGGGCCGGTGTCGTGGGGGGGCCGGGCACGTGGGCCCTCTCCCCGCTCGTTCCTCGCTGCCCCTCCCCAAACCGCGTGGGAGGGGCGTTTGGCGTATGCCGGAGCCGGATTGCAGGTGGCGTCGCGGGGGAAGGCACGGCAGCCACGTGGGGCTGCCCCTACGGGATTCGGGAGCGGAGGGCGGCGGTCGAAGATGGGGGAAAGGGTGGGCAGACACGCAGGTAGCACGCAGGTCTGCCCCTACGAGGTATCCGTGCGCGTGGCCTGCCCCCCGCATATTGATCCACTTAGAATGGGAGTCCACACAGCCCGAGAGGGCGAGGAGGACTCATTGAAGAAGAC
>JAUJMI010000096.1 GCA_030446945.1 Longimicrobium sp.
CCCCCAGGTTGTTTTGGGGGAGGGGCAGCGAGGAACGAGCGGGGAGAGGGCCCCCGTCGCCTGCCGCCACCCGCACTACCATTCCCCGTTCCCCGTTCCCCGTTCCCCCGCGGTCTCCAGATCACACCACCGCACCAGCTCCCGCAGCGGCGGGCGCCCGTCGTGGTGCCAGGTCTGCGGCGGCCAGGCCATCTTTCCCAGCGTCGTGACGCGTGCGACCCCGATGGAGGCGAGCGCCGTCGCGAGCGCCCGCGCCGCGGACGGGGAGGCCGCGACGCCCACCGTCTGCAGATATGGGCCGAACCGCTCCACCAGCCCCGGCACGTCGCCCAGCGCGGCGACGGGCTTCACGCGGACCACGCGGTTGAGGCAGGAGGCGGTGAAGGCGGAGTCCGGCTCGTGGATCACGGTCCACGCCGTGCCCTCGCGCGAGGCGTGGAGCTCGGTGCCGCCGCCGCCCGCCTGCGCGAACTCCGCCACCGCGCGAAGCTGGCGGATCGACGAAGACTCGCGCGGCGCCAGCGCGCCGCGCGGAAGCTCGCGCTCCACCGCCTCCATCGCGCGCCCCAGCAGCGCCGACCACTCGCGCGGCGAGACCTCGCCCCCCTCCTCCACGTAGAAGAGGTGCGGCGACACGCATCCCTGCTGGTCGAAGGTGGAGGCATCCAGGGCGGCGCCGCGCGCGGCATCGGCGGCGGCGGACCGGGTGAGCGCGTCGCGGCCCACCACGCCGAAGGAGATCTTGGGGCCGTACCCCAGAAAGCGCGTTCCGGCCGGGGTGCGCTCGCGCACGGCGGAGACGGCGTCGGCGCCGCCGTAGACGACCACGGCGTCGGCGGCCTCCAGCGCGGTGCGCTCCATCTCGTCGTCGCCGCCGGGCCAGTAGGTGACCGCAAGGCAGGCGCCCAGCCCCGCATCCACCTCCGCCACGCCGCGCGCGAAGAGGGTGGCCAGGAGCGGCTCGCCGACGGCCGTCTTCCCCAGCGCGGCGGACTTGACGAGGAGGCAGCGCACCAGGGCCGTGACCGCCACGCCGGGGACGTTGCCGCTGAACACGTTCGCCACCAGGCGCGGCCCCATCGCCATCCGCTCGCCGCCGCCGCGCTGGGCGGGGAAGAAGCCGTCCAGCACCCGCGGGTCGCCGAACTCGGAGCGCAGGAGCTCGCGGATGGGAGCCGCGCGCCAGTCCGCCGCCATCCGGTCGAGCACCAGGCGGATCATGGCGGGCGAGTAGTTGGTCATCGCCGGCAGGGCGCGCTCGGCCGTGCGCCGCAGCGGGTCCGCGGGGTCCAGCAAGCGCGCGGCCACCCGGTCCACCACCTCCACGATCCCCGCCACGGGTCGGCGCGCCAGGTGCTCCTCGCGCGCGGCCGCCAGCGAGCGCACCTGCTCCCGCAGCAGCGCCGCCGTCAGCCGCGGAATGCGGACCTCGAACGCGTCGCCCCCCTTGCCGTACGACCAGGTGGTGGTCGGCGGGTGGGAGAGGGCGGGGAGGTGGAATGCGTCGATCACTGCGGGGAGCGGGGAATGGGGAACGGGGAACGGGGAACGGGGGCATCGCGGGCCCTCCGCCCCCCGGCGCCGCCTCACACGGACGCCATCGTAGGGACGCGATTCATCGCGCCCGTGCCCCACGCCGCACCCCACCCGGGGCCCGCGCAGACCCCAAGTCCCCTCTCCCACGGCGGGTTCTGGGAGAGGGTGGCACCTGTAGGCTGCCGGGTGAGGGCCTACACGAAGCGCCCCACCAGCGCCGCGATCCACAGCACGACACCCACCGCCACCAGAGCGCGGATCAGCCGCGCCGGCGGACGCGCGGCGCCGGGCCACGCGGAGAAGGCGAGGAGGCCCGCGACCATCGCAAAGATCACGTCCACCGCGGCGTACAGCGGCTGGCCGGCCTGGAGCTGCTGCACGGCCAGGTACAGGAGGAAGACGGCGATGGCGCCGCGCACGATCACCCCGAGCATGCTCCCGCCTCCGCGCGAGGAAAGTTGGCTCACAGGAAGTCCCAGAACGAAGGATTGGCCTCCACGATCAGCTCCCAGCGGCCGTCGGGGCCCAGGCCGCGCGCCACGTCCACGCGCAGGATGTCGTAAAAGAGCCCCACGCCGGTGCCCACCGACAGGCGCGGGCTCCCCGTCGTCGCCGCGCCCCACTCCAGGAGCGGCTCGCGGCCGGCGGAGCCGACCCCGGTCCACCCGGCGGTGGCGAAGGCGCGCCCGCGCAGCCACGGCCCCGCCACGTCCGCCGAGCCGATCACCCGCGCCAGCGCGAAGCGGTCGCCGCCGAAGGCGCGGAAGGGGAAGCCGGGGATCGTGCCGCGCCCGCCCACCAGGAAGAGCGCCTGCCTCGGCAGCTCGCCGAAAGCAATCCCGGCGGAGGTCCCCGCCTCCAGTTCCGCGCGCGCCGGGGTCCAGCGGCGCACCCATCCCAGGTCGAACCGCGGGCGGACGAAGGCAGCGCTCCCGGCCGGGTCGCTCTCGGCCGGCTCGTTGAGCAGCGTGCCGCCATCCATCCCCGCCGAAGCGGACCAGCCGCGCGCCACCCCGCTCGGCGCCGCGCGGGCGAAAAAGAAAGAGCCGCCCAGCATCATCCCCTCGTCGATCGGCCGCACGTCGCGGAAGTCGCCGGTGCCGCTGAGGGTGAAGGTGGAGGTCAGGCGCGCGGCGGTGTGGGTCTCCGCGCGCAGGCGCAGCGTCCCCGTCCAGGCGCCGCCCACCCCGCGCTCCCCCCACCCCTCCAGCCCCCCGGCGTAAAAGGGATCGGTGTAGTCGCGCCCCGCCAGCACGGAAGTCAGCGTGTTCATGGCGCCCGAGATCACGGGGCCCACGCCCGCGTCGCGCGGCTCGTACACGTAGGCGCGGGCGCCCACGCGGTAGCCGGGGTGCGTGACCGTCGCCTGCCCCTCCAGCGTCGGGTGCATGGGCCCGAACGCCCAGCCGCCCCGCGCCTCCAGCGTCAGCGGCTCGCGCGGGTGGACGCGCGTGCCGAAGCCGACCACCGCACCCTCCGCCCGGTTGTAGCGCAGGACGGAAGAGGCCGCGGGCACGTTCAGCCGCACGGCGGGGAGGCCGCTCAGCATCCGCCCGCGGATCAGCTCCGCCGCCTGCCGCCGCACGTCGCCCAGCTCGGTGGTGGGGCCGATCCCCTCCTCGTGCAGCTCGGCGTCGATCGGCTGCTCGAACCCGAAGCGGCGGCGCTGCGCATCCGGCACCGACACCAGCTTGGGGCCGGCGAAAAGGGCGGGGGAGAGCCCCTGGTTGAAGCGGTAGTTGGAGATGCGCATCGTCCCGCGGATCATCCCGCCCACGGGAAAGCCCAGCTCCGGGATCTGCCGCCGGAGCTCCACCTGCTGCCGGTGCGGGAGCCAGAAGCGCCCCTTGTACAGCGCGTTCTCCAGCGACGCGTTGATGTAGTCCAGCTGCCGGTCCACGTACGCGGCCGAGGTGAAGGTGAACGACATGCGCACGATGTCGCCCCCGCGCCGGTCCACGAACACCGAGCCGATCATCGCCG
This sequence comes from Longimicrobium sp., assembly GCA_030446945.1. Lineage (GTDB taxonomy): Bacteria > Gemmatimonadota > Gemmatimonadetes > Longimicrobiales > Longimicrobiaceae > Longimicrobium. Next base: position 3,520 of record JAUJMI010000096.1, read on the forward strand.
GGCGGCCGGCGTCCTTGGGGCGCACCTGCACCTCGTACACCCGCACCGGCTCCGGAGACCCGGGCACGCGGATGGAAAGTGAGTCCTCCAGCCGGTAGTCGTACGTCCCCGGCCCCGCGCCGGCCGCAGGGTGGAGCACGTCGCGCACCTCGTCGCCGTCGCCGTAGCGGATCAGGTCGCCGAAGTTGTCCTGCACCACGGTCAGGTGGTCTTCGTGGTAGCGGATGTTGGTGGGGAGGTTCTTCACGTCCCGAAGCCCGATGATCCGCTGCTTCGCCATGTTGGGCGCCTTCCACAGGACGTCCAGCGCCACCTGGTCCGTCTTCACCAGCGAGCGCTCGGTGGTGCCGGGGCGGTCCAGGTAGAAGTAGATGAAGCCCCGCGCGTCCGCCTGGTAGTCCAGCAGCCCCGTGTCCGCCAGCGCCTGCGAACGCCGGTCGCGAGCGCGGGCGATCAGCTCCAGTGCGCGCGCCCCGTTCCACCCGTCGGCCGGCGCCTGGGCGCGCGCCGCCGCCGGCGCCAGGGACGCCGCGGCCAGGGCGGCGAAGATCCAGGGTCTGATCGTGCGAGCCATGAAGAGATCGTCAGGTCGTTCGAACGGCGAGGGTCCGGCCGAGCAGGCCGGACCCCGTGGAGCGATGCGCTGCCCGGCGGAGCGTCAGGAGCAGGCGCCTTCCTGCAGCGTCGCCTCCAGGTGCCCCGGGATGCTCGCCGCGAAGCCTGACTCCTCGACCCCGGCGGCCCGCGCGTACTCCCGCCGCGTGACGCTGTAGGAGCGCGAAGTGCTCGTGGTGAGGCGCCTCGGGCCGGTCGCGCGGTAGGTGAACCGCGCCTGGTCCGGAAGGAGGAGCTCCGCCGCCACCGCGTTCGGGTTGTCCTGGTCGCTGTAGAAGCGCAGCGTCACCGCGTCGGAGCCGTAGGAGGTCCCGCCCACGAGCTCCCGCGTGAAGAGGTCGGTCCGCCGCGTGTAGCTGAGCTGGAACGGTCCGTCCGGCGCGATCGTGACGGTCGGCTCCGGCTTTCCGGCCGGCGGCGTCACATGCACCACGCGCTCCAGCAGGTTGGCCGCGGGGAAGGCCGTGTTGTCGGGAACGAAGCGCAGGGCGCAGACGCGGTAGACCCCCGCCACGTCGCTGGCCGAGAGGCGGTTCCCTCCCGTGCCGTTCCCGTCGCACGCCGCGGCGGCGAAGAGGGTGGAGAGCGCCAGGAGCCGGACGACGGAAGAGCGCATCGGAGTACCTCCATGAATCGGTCGAAAGTCGGGTGAGATCGCCTGTACCCTCGCGGGTGCTCCGGGTTTCACCGGGCGCGAAACACCACGCCGCTCACCCGTCCCGCAGCACCACCAGGAAAACGTCGTACAGCGCGTGCGTCCATGCCGCGATGCCGAAGCCGCGCAGCAGGAACAGCGCGCTGAACGCCAGCCCCGCCACGAAGCGGAAGACGAAGCTCTGCAGCTCCAGCGGGTACGCGTAGGGGCCGATGTAGTGGAACGCCGAGAAGAGGAAGGCCGCCAGCAGCGCCGCAGCGATCCCCGCGTTCTTTTTCCTCATTCCCAGCCCGGCGAAGAGCAGCGCCAGACCGCCCACCAGCAGCACGCGGAAGAGGAGCTCCTCGTAGAGCCCCGCGCCCAGCGAGAGGACGATCTGGTCGCGCAGCGGGAGCGTGTCCACACCGCCGTCGGCCGCCATGCGCACACCGCCCAGCATCCAATGCGTGAGCGTACCCACCACGACGCCGAAGAGGAGGGCATACCCCGCGCTCTCCGCCAGCATTCCCGCGAAGACGGGGGCGCGCAGCGGCACCCGCTCCCGCCGCCGCTCCAGCGCGACCAGCGCTGCGCCCACCACCAGGATGACGGCCGCGAACGCCAGCGTCCCCTGCACCCCGCCCGCGGAGAGGGCCGCGCGCAGCAGGACGTCGGCCCCGTTCCTCATCCCCGAGGTGGGCCCCGCGATGCTCCACGCCCCCACCTCGTACAGCAGCAGGAGCGGGAGGACGAAAAGGAGCGAGTAGCTGTGCTTGCGGGTGATCCGGAAGTAGTCGCGCATGGCCGGGACAAGGTAGCGTGGCGAGGGGAACGGCGCATGGCCCTTCCCTTGCGACCCGCGCGCAGCTTATCGTGCCGCGCGGCGCCAACTCTCTAACGGCGCGGAGGGGCGATGGGTTTCCCGGGACACGGAGCGACGGGCGTGAGCCGACCGACGAACAAGGGGTGGATGGGGATGGCGCTGGTGCCGCTGGTGGCCGGGTGCAGCCTCTTCGGCGGCGGCGACCCCGGCCCGACCCCGCAGGAGGTCGCCCGCCTGGCCGCGGAGGACGTGCGCATCCGCCGCGAGGTGGAGGCCCGCCTGGCCGCCGAGCCCTCGGTGGGCGCGGGGCGCGTGCGCGTGACGGTGACGGGCGGCGAGGTGCAGCTGCACGGCTCCGTGGCCGGCTTCGGCGCCCTTCGCTGCGCCGTCTCCAACGCCGAGCTGACCCCCGGCGTGGTGCTGGTGATCGACTTCCTCGTCCTGCAGCCCGGGGCCTCGACGGCCCGCTGCCTGGCCCCCCGTTTCTTCACCGTGCCCGCCTAGCGCACGCAAAGCGTGACGCGGCAGGCCGCACCGATTACATTGGTGGCTCCCCCGCACAACCCGGAGAGCCCCCAGTGCGCCGCCGTTCCCCCGTACAACCAGCTTCCAAAAAGAAGGCCGTCCCGCGCAAGCGCCGCGGCCCCTCCGCCAGGCGCGGCCCGGCGCGGCGTTCGCGCGTGCTCTGGTCGTGGCTGCTGATCGCCGCCGCCGTCTTCGTGGCCGCCAACCCCACCGCGCGCACGATCGCCTGGGAGGCGCTCCTCGCCTCTCGCGCCGCGCTGGAGTCCGCCCGCGCCGCCAAGGCCCTCGAGCGCGAGGCCGACGAGTACGCCCGCCGCTACGGGATCGAACCCACCCTGGCCTCGGCCATCCTGAAGGCGGCGCACGCGGAGGGGGTCAAGCCCGACCTCGCCTTCCGCCTGGTGCGCGTGGAGAGCGCCTTCCGTCCACGCGCGGTGAGCCCGGTCGGCGCGCTGGGCCTCACGCAGCTGATGCCCGCCACCGCCGCCGAGATGCAGCCGGGCGTCACGCGCGAGCAGATCTTCGACCGCGACACCAACCTGCGCCTGGGCTTCCGCTACTTCGCCCGCCTCCTGCGCGCCTACGACAACGACGTGCAGGCCGCGCTGCACGCCTATAACCGCGGCCCCGGCACGGTCAACCGCATCCGTCGGGCCGGCGGCGACCCCGCCAACGGCTACGCGAAAGCGGTCCTGGGCAGCACGGGCGCATCCCCCGTGGGCCCCCCGCCCGTCCAGGTGGACACCACCCCCGCCTCCACCCCGCTCCCCACCATAGACGGCATCGCCCCCGTGCCCATGCCGAAGGGGATGTAAGGCAACAGCGGGTCTCACGCAGAGACGCAGGAGCGGACGGGGTGAGCGAGGATGCGATCTGTAATGTCCGCTCCTGCTTACGATTCGTCGTGAGGAACGTAGGCACCGCGGATACCACCCCACCCCTTCGCTGCCTTATTTCGCCCGGGGTGCACGCTCTACTTGGCCCACCGCGTCTCCGCGTGAGCCTTGCAGTCCAGGGCGTCGGCCTTGGAATAGGTGTTCGAGATGCAAATAGGTGCGGTTCAGCAGCATAGGTCATCTGAACCATGCCGTGCCCCACCTGCCCGCCTACCTTGCCCCGCGAGTGCTGACACATCAACCGGGAGTGGAACGATGAAGCATCTCATCCTTGGCGGAACCGGCACGGTCGGCGGGGCGGTGGCCCGCGAGCTCCTGGCTCGCGGCGAGGACGTGAAGGTCCTCACACGGTCGGCGGAAAAGGCGGGCTCGCTTCCCGGTGGCGCGACGGCGGTGATCGGCGATCTGCGCGACCCGGGGTGCTACCACAGCGTCTTCTCGCGCTTCGACACCCTCTTCCTCCTCAACGCGGTGGCGGACACCGAGCTGCAGGAAGGGCTGGCCGCGGTGAACGAGGCACGCCGCGCCGGCGCCGCGCGCATCGTCTACCTTTCGGTGCACGACGCGGAGAAGGGGCCGCACATCCCGCACATCGCCGCCAAGCTCGCCATCGAGGAAGCGATCCGGCGCAGCGGCATCGCGTACACCATCCTGCGCCCCAACAACTTCTATCAGAACGACTACTGGTTCCGCGAGACGATCCAGGAGCACGGGATCTACCCGCAGCCCATCGGCGACGCCGGGATCTCGCGCGTGGATGTGCGCGACATCGCCGAGGCCGCCGCCAACGCGCTCACCCGCTCCGGCTTCGAGAACCGCAGCTACGCGCTGGTGGGGCCCGAGCCGCTCACGGGGCCGGAGTGCGCGCGGGCGTACGGCGAGGTCTTCGGCCGCGAGGTGCGCTACGCCGGCAACGACCTACAGGCCTGGGCGCGCGAGGCGGGGAAGATGCTCCCCGGCTGGATGGTGTACGACTTCGCGCTGATGTACGCGCTCTTCCAGGACCGCGGCCTGCACGCCACCGCCGGGCAGATCACCGAAACCGAGCGCATCGTGGGCCACCTCCCGCGCACCTTCGGCGACTTCGTCCAGGAGACCGCCACCCTCTGGACCCGCGAAGCCGTCGCCGTCTGAACTGAGCCGACGACGGTCTTCAAACCGCGACCTGCGCGGCACGCGCAGGCATCCCGTGTCCGACGCTGCTCCGCCGCCCTTTGCGCGCACCCCTATCCGCACATGGGATGGAGCGGTGCGCGCGGGAGAGCCCGTCTCCTTCACTCCGCCCCACATACTCGTGAGGGGGCAGGTGCGGTGCGGCGCTCCGTCCAGGAAGTGGATGCGGGTCCACGCAGAAGAGCCGCCGGGAGCACGTGCTTCCGGCGGCCTTTTCCCTGCGCCCGACTCTCACCCTCGTCGTAGTCACACTACCGAATGTGGCCGCGTCGCCAGAGAGAGGCCAAGACCCTCGATCTGCTCGTTGAGCCTGATGTCATCGCCCTCCGTAGCGACGGACCAGAGACGTCTCGCGCCGCCATCAACGACACCGCGATGGCAGCCACCCCTCCGTACTTGCCCATGCAGTTTCCTTAGTACCGGAAATGAGCCGGACCAGAGTCAGAACGATCCCTCCCGCACCACGCCGTTGCCGAGCGGGACGACGTGCCCGGGCTCGACGGATGTGTTCTCGGGGAGCGGGACGTCGCCCTTTACCTTGCCGAGGTTGAAGATGCTCTTCAGGCCCTTGAGCCGGCCGCCTCCCGGGAGCGCGGTTTCGCCTTCACCGTACCACCTGAACCAGGGGAGGCCCGCGCGCTGGTACTCGGCCGCGGTGGGTGGTACGGTGGGCGGGTTGTCGCCCGTGATCTGCCGCCATACGAGCGAGTTGGCGATGTGCACGAAGCAGCGGCTCGTTGCCCCGAGCTCCCAGTCCGCCGCCTTGTACGGGTCCTCGTAGATCTCCTGCTGCATGCGTCCGCCGGGGGCGAGGCCCATGTCGGAGGCAGCGGAGCCCGCGCACTCGAACACCACCATCGGCGACGCCACGACGCGGTGGATCTCGGCGCGGCGGCGCTTCATCCGCTCGTAGACCTCGGCCTTCGCGGGGTACGCGGCGAGCTGCAGGCCTCCGTGCGCGGCCTCACCGGTGATCTGCTCTTCGGCGGTGTAGCCGGCGCCCAGCGGCATGGCGACGAACTGGCGGATGATGCCGCGCTCCACGCAGTAGCCGTCCAGCCACGGCTGCCTGGGGATGCTGAGGTAGTCCTGGGGATCACGGTTCAGCCCGGTCGCCCAGGGCTCGCCCGTCGCCGCGTTGACCTTGCCGGTGGCCACTTTGACCGCGAACGGGTAGCCGTCCGGGGAGTTGAAGCTGAGCCACATCGCCTCCGACTGGTACATCGGGAGCATGACGCCGCCGTGCTCCCTCCACCGGCCGGGGACGCGGTCCGCGAAGTCGTCCACGTGGGCGAGCGGAAAGCGGCCCAGCCCGGGCGGGAGCGGGTAGTCCCGGTCGTCGTCGGGGATGCGCAGCGTGCGCTGGAACTCGATGCGGAGCACCGCGTCCTCGTGCACCTCCGGGAAGCGGAACACCAGCGCGTCGTTCTGCAGCTCGATCATACGGTCCTCTCAGGCCGGGGTGGACGACTACCAATCACCGTCGCGGACTTCGCGCACCAGGCGCAGCACGGCGTGGTCAGGCAGGTCCCGCAGCTCGCGGAGCAGCTGGCCGAAGAGCAGCGGCCGCTTGCGGATGGTGTCCAGCAGGTCGCTGGACACCTTGCCCGCGAGGGCGAGCAGCACGTCGGGAAGCACGTCCAGCTCGCGCGCCAGGCGGACGATGGTCTCCTCGGAGGGCGGCGCGACCTCGCCCCGCTCCACCTTGCTCAGGTACGAGGGCTCCACGCCGATGCGCTCCGCGACCTGCCGGAGCGAGTAGCGCCGGTCCGTCTGCCGAAGGGCCTCGCGGCGGTCCCGCACGAATGCGCCGAAGCTGTCCACGTCGCCTCACGAGTATGTGCTCGCATGTATTGTGTACTACATGATACACGCTCGTCAAGGGCATCGCTCGTGCGGAGGGGTGTGCCGGCGGGCGGGGCGGGTGAGCGGCGCTCACAAATTCCAGTATTTTCAACGGCTTTGCTCACCGCTACATTGTCCACCCAGCCGACCTCTGCCACCCGTCCCGGAGCCGCCGATGCGAAGCCTTGCCGAGCTGTTCGACCTTCGCGGACGCGTGGCGCTGGTCACCGGGGGCGGGCGTGGGCTGGGCGAGCAGATCGCGACGG
>JAUJMI010000482.1 GCA_030446945.1 Longimicrobium sp.
TCTCGGTGACGCGCTCCCACACGGCGGACTGCTCGTACACGTCGACGTGCAGGAGTCCCACGCCGTACGGCCCCAGCGCGAACCCCGCCCCCAGGTAGAGCATCGCCGTGGAGAGCGGCAGCCGGGCCAGCACCGAACGCGAGAGCGCCATGGCAACCAGCAGGGCGCCCACCACCAGGAACCAGATCGCGCCTTTCATGCACCACGCGGCTCGGGAATCAGAATCAAGAGACGGGCGGCGGAGGCACGAAACAGGCCCAACATCCAGAAAACAGCAATCTCACACAGAGGCACAGACCCACAGAGGAAAGACACGAAGTTCTTCTCTGTGGCTCTGTGTCTCCGTGTGAGCCCTGTTGTTCTTTTTGTGGATCAGGAGAGCGCCGCCGCCCCCAGCCCCGCCGCCTGGAGAGCTTCGCGGACACGCTCGCGGTCCTTGCTCCGCAGCGGCTTGAGCGGGGCGCGGAGGGGGCCGCCGTGCAGCCCCAGCAGCTCCAGCGCGGCCTTCATCCCCGGCACGCCCAGCTCGGCCACGACGGCGCGATGCACGGGCGCCAGGCGCTCCTGCAGGCGGCCCGCGTCGCCCAGGCGTCCCTCGGCGAAGGCGCGGGCGAGTTCGGCGCACTCGGCGGGGGCGAGGAGCGAGACGGCCAGGATGCCGCCGGCGGCGCCCATCTCCAGCGCGGCGTAGAGGATGGCACCGCTGCCTACGAGCACCTGGCAACGCTTGCCGCACGCCTCCACCAGCGCGCCCATCGTGCGCAGGTCCCCGTGCGAGTCTTTGATCCCCACGATGTTGGGATGCTTGGCCAGCTCGCCCACCAGCCCGGCGGGGAGCTCGGCGCCGCTGAAGCGGGGCGGCACCTGGTACAGGATCACCGGCACCGGCGATCCCTCCGCCACCGCCAGGTAGTGGTCGCGCAGCGCCTCGGGTGTCAGGAGCGGTCGATAGTAGCCGGGCGGCTGCACGAGCACCGCGTCCGCGCCCTCGGCGGCGACGGCGCGCGTCATCCGCAGGGTGGCGCGGGTGGACTCGGCGCCGGTGCCGGCCAGGAGGAGGCGCCCAGCGTCCAGCACCCCGCGCACGCCGGCGGTGAGGCGCGCGCGCTCGTCCTCATCCAGCAGCGGCCCCTCCCCCGTAGATCCAAAGAGCACCACGCCGGAGAGCGGCGCCTCCATCCACGCACGCACGTTTGCGCGCAGCGACACCAGGTCGGCGTCGCCCGTCACCGGGTCGAAAGGAGTCGTGGCGGGCGCGAACACGCCGCTAAGATCCATTTCCATCGATCGCATCCTCCTCAAGAACGATAGCACCCCGCCCGGCCGCCGGACGGGGCTGCAAACATAACCGCCCGCCCCCACCCGCGCAGCCATCCCTGCTTGCTGTCCCCTTCCGTTCCCAGTTCCCCGTTCCCCGTTCCGCGCGTACATTCCCCCGGTCGCACCACAACCCGGAGACCGTACGTGCACAAGACAGCCGCAATCGCCCTGTTCCTCCTCGCGCCCGCGTGCGCCCCGGGCGGGCGCCGCGCCGCGGAGCCCGCGCCGCGCGACACCATCACCCGCCCCGTCCTGCGCGCAGTCCCGATGACGCAGGGATACCGCCAGGCCCTGCAGGCGGGGACGCGCAGCGCCACCGGCCGGCCGGGGCCGCGCTACTGGCAGCAGGCGGTGTCGTACCGCATCGAGGCCGAGCTGGATCCGGTGACCGCGGAGCTGCGCGGCCGCGAGCGCATCGTGTACCGCAACCGCTCGCCCGAGGCGCTCACATCCGTCGTCGTGAACCTGTACCAGAACATCTTCACCGAGACGGCGCGCCGCAACCGCACCATCGTCGCGCCGACAGGCGGGGTGACGCTGGGCCGGGTGGCGGTGGAGGGACGCGAGCTGCGCCCCGTCGCCAGGGGGCAGATTGGCGTGGTCACGCCCGAGCGCGCCCCCGCGGCCGGATACGAGGTCGCGGGCACGCTGGCGCGGCTGACCCTTCCCCGCGCCGTCGCACCCGGCGACAGCACGGTGCTGGAGATCGAGTGGAGCCACCGCATCCCCCCGGCGGGGACCTTTCGCACGGCGTACGAGGACGCGCTGGGCGGGCGGGCGTTCAACGTGGCCCAGTGGTACCCGCAAATCGCGACGTTCGACGACGTGATCGGGTGGGACGCCACGCCGTACCTGGGCGACGGCGAGTTCTACCTGGAGTACGGCGACTTCGACGTGTCCATCACCCTCCCCGCCGGGCACCTGGTGGGCGCCACCGGCATCCTGCAGAACCCCGGCGAGGTGCTGACCCCCGAGGCCGCCGCCCGCCTGGCTCGCGCCGCCACCACGGACGGCATCGTGCGCGTGGTGACCGAGGCGGAGCGCGCCGCGGGACGCGCCACCCGCACCGGCCAGCGTCTCACCTGGCGCTTCCGGGCGGAGAACGTGCGCGACTTCGCCTTCGCCGCGTCCGACCGCTACCTGTGGGACGCGACCCGCGCCACCCTCGCCGGCGGGCGCAACGTGCTCATCCACTCGCTCTACCGCTCCGGCGCGCCGCACTGGGACGAGGCGGCCCGCTTCGGGCAGCACTCGATCGGCTTCTTCAGCGACCGGCTGGTGCCCTACGCTTACCCGCAGGCCACCATCGCGGAGGGACCGATCGGCGGGATGGAGTACCCGATGCTGGTGTTCATCCCGCGGGCCCGCGAGCGCGCGGACCTGTACAGCGTCATCGCGCACGAGCTGGCGCACGAGTGGTTCCCCATGATGGTGGGGCAGGACGAGGCATCGTTCGCGTGGATGGACGAGGGGCTGACGACCTTTC
>JAUJMI010000483.1 GCA_030446945.1 Longimicrobium sp.
CTCACAAGCTTCGCTCGACACCCTTTGTCTGAGCATAGCCGGACTGTTCGCAACGATCGTTGCGCTCGGTTGGCGTCCTCGCGGCGCGTTCCATGGAAACGAGTACGAGTGGGCTTGGCACGGGTGGCCGTTCTCGCTTCTCAGGCCCCGCAACTGACCCGAGCCACAACATATCTCGCTTTTACATCGGCTCTGGACAGTGAGCGGTAAATCGCGTTGCGCGAACCCGTGTCCGGCAGATCCGGCTGCAAACGCGGCTATTTCTCTTCCGCCTCTCCGTCTTCCAGCTCCTCCTCATCCCACTCCACCCCCGCATCCAGGTCGTCGAACATGAACGTCGTCTCGCCGCCGCGGGCGCGGGCGGCGGCGATCTCGAGCGTGTCCAGCAGGGCGTCCTGCGCGGGGGAGCGCTCCAGTCGGTACTCGCGCTTCTCGTACTCACCGGCCAGGAAGCGCGCCATGAACTCGTACATCGCGAGCTGGTCCGTCTCAAAGATCCCGGGCGCACCCTCCGTCTCGCTGGAGTCGAGGACGAAATGGTGAAGCTCACCCTCGCCGTCGAGCGCGTCGCGGAACTCGAAATGCCCCAGCGCGAACAGGTGCCGCGTCCCCGCCTCGCACGCCCGTTCGTACTCCTCTTCGCTGCTCTGTCGGAACATGGCTGCCCCCATGTGGATGCGCTCTCTCGGGGACCACTCCCCCGGCAGAAATCGCTCCGCGGGCGCGGCAGCTCCGCCGCTCAGTCCGGCTCCATCAGGCGGGCACGGTCGCCGAGGGCGGCACGCGTGTGCTTGCGCACGATGCCGAGTTGTTCTTCGGACAACCCGCGCTTCGGGAGATAGTGCGCGCATTGCCACGACATGAAGAACAGGAAGAACTCTTCCGTCTCCACGGCACGCCTGAACATCTGCCATCCGATGTCGGTGTTGAGGCCGTTCGAACGTGCGTGGAAGCCGTTTTCGTCCACGGAGCGCTCCTGCGGCCCCTGCTTGGAGGGGTCGCGTTTGCCCGCCGCGTATGCCTGCCAGCGCTGCGAGGCCGGGAGAAGGAAAGACCAGAAGAGCACCAGCAGTACCCAAGGCAGGGCTGAGCGCGCGGTATCCGTCCACGCTTCGCGGCTCCAGGAGCCGGCGACGATCGTCACGAGCATCGCCACGACGAACAGGAGCATAACGGGTGGGATGAACCGGATCGGGGTTTCCCGGGATGTCGCGCGGATGGCACGATAGTGCTCGCGCGCGTCGTAGGGAGACGTGGTGCTGACGCTCGGCATCGGGGTCCGCGTTGGGGTGGGCGTTCGGGAGAAATTCGGATTGCCGGCTCAGCCGGTGCCCAGCGGAAGGCGGTACGCCATCACCAGCTCGGCGCCCTCGGGGCGGAAGTCGTACTCGGCAGCGCGCACGAAGCCCATCCGCTCGTACATGCGCACGGCGGCGCGGAGGCTCTCGGAGGTGTGGAGCCCCAGCTCGCAGGCGCCGGAGTGCCGGGCGCGGCACACGCACTCTTGCACCAGCGCCTGGCCCACGCCGGCTCCGCGCGCGGTGGGCGCAACCGCCAGCAGCCGCAGCTCGGGCCACCCCGCCCGCTTCACCATTCCGCCGTAGGCGTCCGCGGAAGGTGCGTACAGCATCACGCTCCCCACGATGTCGCCATCCCGCTCCGCCACGATCCGCTCCAGACCCTCGCCCTCCACCTCGAGCGCGGCGCGCACGGCTGCGTCCAGACCCGCCCACGCCGCCGGGGCCATCACGCTGGCGAACTCGGAATACGCGGCCAGCGTCAGCGCGCGGATCGTGTCACGGTCACCGGCGCGCGCGTCGCGGACGGACACCCCGCTCATGCGCCGAGGCCCTCGCGGCCGTGCGGCGCCATCCAGTCCACCCGCGGCCCGGCCGGCACGATGCGCGACGGGTTGAGGCGGTCGTGCGTCATGTAGTAGTGCCGCTTGATGTGCTCGAAGTCGACCGTCTCGCCGAACGCGGGGCGCTGGTACAGGTCGCGGGCATACCCCCACAGGTTGGGATAGTCCACCAGGCGGCGCAGGTTGCACTTGAAATGGCCGACGTACACCGCGTCGAAGCGCGCCAGCGTGGTGAACAGCCGCACGTCCGCCTCGGTGAGCTGCCCGCCCACCAGGTAGCGCTGCCCCGCGAGCCGCTCTTCCAGCCCGTCGAGCCGGGCGAAGAGCGTGTGCACGGCCGCGTCGTACGCCTCCTGCGACGCGGCGAAGCCCGTGCGGTACACCCCGTTGTTCACGTCCTGGTACACCACTTCGTTCACCTCGTCGATCTCGTCGCGCAGCGCCACCGGATACAGGTCGGGCGCGTCCGGCTTCTGGAAGGCGCCGAACTGCGTCTCAAAGTCAATGGTGGTGTCCGGATAGTTGTTGGTGACGAGGCGCTGCGTTTCGCGGTCCCAGATGCACGGCACCGTGTAGCGCCCGGTGTACTCCGGATCGGTGAGCAGGTACGCCTCCGACAGGAACTGGAATCCGCACACCCCGTCCGCCGTGTGGCCCGGTCCGTCGCGAAAGGCCCACCCCCGCTCGTCGCGAACGGGATCCACCACGGTCATGGAGATGACGTCCTCCAGTCCCAGCAGCCGCCGCACGATGATGGCCCGGTGCGCCCACGGGCACGCCAGCGAAACGTACAGGTGATACCGCCCCGCCTGCGCGGGAAAGCCGGACGACCCGTCGGCCGTAATCCGCCCGCGGATCGAGTACTTCTGCCGCACGAACTCGCCCGTGGCGCCGGTCTCGGCGGGGAACTGCCCGGTCACGCTCATCTTTCCATCCCACATA
>JAUJMI010000097.1:0-4774 GCA_030446945.1 Longimicrobium sp.
CTGGCGTGCGGGCAGGACGTGGCGTGCGTCAGCGAGGCGAGCGTCGGCGTCACGCGCCTGGAGGTGACCGACGATGGCGACCTGTACGCCGCGGTCTCGCTTCCCAACCTGATCGTGGGCTCGGTGGGGGGCGGCACGCGCCTGCCGACGGCGCAGGAGTGCCTGCGCATCATGGATTGCCTGGGCGACGACCGCGCCGCCAAGCTGGCCGAGGTCTGCGCGGCGCTCACGCTCGCGGGCGAGCTGTCGATCGTGGGAGCCCTCTGTGCCGGCGAGTTCGCGCGGGCGCACGCCGCGCTGGGCCGCGCTGCGCCGCGATGAGCACGGCGGCTTCGGCGGTTCGCGCTCCGCTGGCGGCGCGGCTGTGGACGTACCAGCGCGAGCGCTTCCCCCTCGCCGCGTACCTGCCGCTGATCGGCATCTCCGCCGTGTGCGCTGCGATGTACTCGGCGGCGGCGAGCGGGCGTCCCGGGCTCCCGGCGCTCCCCGTCCTCGCGGTGACGACGCTGACGGCGATCGGCTTCTTCTTCCTGCTACGCGTGGCGGACGAGCACAAGGACGCGGAGGTCGATGTGCGCGCGCGCCCCGAGCTCCCGGTGCCCCGCGGGCTCGTGACGCTGGGGGAGCTGCGGCGCGTCGGGGCGTTCGTAGCGCTCGCGGCGGTTGCGGCGAACGCGCTGGTGGAGCCGCGGCTGCTCTGGGCGCTGGCGCCCGCGGCGGTCTGGGCTACGCTGATGGCGCGCGAGATCTTTGTGCCGGAGTGGCTGCGGGCGCGCCCCCTGGCGTACCTGCTGAGCCACATGATGGTGATGCCGCTTCTTTTCGCCTACCTCACTGCGGCGGACTGGCTCGGATCCGACACCGCGCCGCCCCGCTCGCTGGGCCTCTTCCTGGCGGTCGCGTTCCTGAACGGCCTCCTCGTGGAGATCGGCCGCAAGCTCCGCCCGCCCACGGACGAGCGCCCCGGCGTGGAGACGTACACGCAGAGCTGGGGGATGGGCGCCGCGACCTCCGCCTGGCTCTCTGTGCTCGCGCTCGCGGCCGCGTTCGCCTGCTTCGCCGCGCAGCCGACGGGCGCGGGCACCATCGTGACCATCGGGCTCGCGATAGTCGCGCCGCTCACCGCATGGCCCGCCGCCGCCTTCCTGCGCGACCCGACGACGTCGCGCGCGAAGACGATCGAGACGGTCGCGGGCGTGTGGACGCTCGCCAGCTACCTCCTTCTCGGACTCGCGCCGATCCTGGCCCGCGGATGAGCGATACCGTTCTCGGGCCCACGTACGTGATTCCGCCCGGCGCGGTCCCGCCGCTGGAGGAAGCCGGCGGCAAGGCGCGCAACCTGGGGCTGCTGCGCGACGCGGGCGCCGACGTGCCGCCCTGGATCGTGATCGGGACCGCGGCGTTCCGCAGGATCGCGCTGGAAGGAGCGCCGGCCGTCACCGCCGCCACACGGGAGCGCATCCTCGCGCTCGACCTCCCCGCCGGCTTCCGCGCGGAGGTGCTCGCAGCGCTCGACGCAGCCGGACTGGCTGGCGAACTCCTCGCCGTCCGCTCCTCCGCCGTGGGCGAGGATGGGAAAACGGCGTCGTTCGCGGGGCAGTTCGACACGGTTCTCGGTGTGCGCGGCGAGGAGGCGCTTTGGGATGCGCTGCGCCGCGTGTGGGCTTCGGCGTTCAGCGCGCATGCCCTGGCGTACCAGGCGCAGCACGGGGGGTCGGCGCCGCCGCGCATGGCCGTCCTCATCCAGGCGATGGTGGATGCGGAGGTCGCGGGCGTCGCCTTCTCGGTCGATCCAGTGCGCGGCGCGGCGGATACGGCGGTGGTGAGCGCCGTCTACGGGCTGGGCGAGGGGCTGGTGAGCGGCGAGTTGGATGCGGATACCTTCCGCGTCACCGGCGACACCGTGGAGGCGGAGCTGGCGGACAAGGACCGCGCCTTTCGCCTGCGCCCACATGGCGGCACCGACGTGGTCCCGGTGCCGGAAGGGGACCGCGAGCGGGCTACACTCTCCGCCGGCGAGGCGCGGCGGATCGCGGAGGCGGCGCGCTCGTTGGCGGCGAAGCTGGGCGGGCCGCAGGACCTGGAATGGGCGCTGGCGGCGGGGGGGCGGCGGCTGTTCATCCTCCAGGCGCGCCCCATCACGACGCTCCCCACCGCCCCGGCCGGCGAGCGGCGGCTGTGGGACAACAGCAACATCGTGGAGAGCTACAGCGGGGTGACAACGCCGCTCACCTTCAGCTTCGCGCGCTGCGTCTACGAGGAGGTGTACCTCCAGTTCTGCCGCCTGCTTGGCGTGGACGAGCGGCTGCTGGAGGAGCACCGGCACGCCTTCGCCAACATGCTGGGGCTGGTGGGCGGGCGCGTGTACTACAACCTCCTCAACTGGTACCGCGTCCTGGCGCTCCTCCCGGGCTACACCGTCAACCGCGACTTCATGGAGCGGATGATGGGGGTGCGCGAGAAGCTCGCCGATCCGCCCCCCGTGCCGCAGGTCGCGGGGCGTACTGAGGACGCCGTGCGCACGGCGAAGATGGTGTGGCGCCTCCTGCGCGCACAGCGTGGGCTCGCCGGCGAGGTGCCGCTCTTCCACGCGCGCGTCGATGCGGCGCTGGCCCCGCTCGCCGGCGTGGACCTGCGCAGCTGGAGCGCGGACGATCTGGCTGCACTCTATCGCGATCTCGAAGAGAAGCTGCTGCGGCACTGGCGCGCGCCGCTGGTGAACGACTTCTTTGCGATGATCTTCTTCGGCGTCCTGGTGCGCATGGTGGAGAAGTGGCTCCCCGACGCGCCGCCGACGCTCGCCAACGACCTGCTGTGCGGCGAGGGCGGGATCATCTCCACCGAGCCCGCGCGCCTGGTGCTGCAGATGGCGGAGCGCGTCGCGTCCGATCCCCCGCTCGCCGCGCTCTTCGAGGAAGAGACCGACGACGCGCGGCTCTGGGAACGGCTGGCGGCGGCGCAGGAGCACGCCGGATTCCACGAGGAGCTGCGCGCGTACGTGGAGCGCTTCGGCGACCGCTGCGCCAACGAGCTGAAGCTGGAAACCCTGACGCACGGCGACGATCCGTCGTTCCTCGTCCGCCTGATCCGCACGTACGCGCGGGGCGGGGCAGTGCGCCAGGGCGGGCGCGAGGGGGAGATCCGCGCGGCGGCCGAGGCGCTGGCCCGCTCGCGTCTGAGCGGCGTGCGCAGGCGCGTCTTCTTCGCCGTGCTCGCGCAGGCGCGCCGCCGCGTGCGCGACCGCGAGAACCTGCGCTTCGAGCGGACGCGCGTCTTCGGCGCGGTGCGGCGCATCTTTTTGGCGCTCGGCGCGCGGTTGGCGGAGGCGGGGCGGCTGGACACGCCGCGCGACGTGCTCTACCTGCGCGTGGACGAGATCTTTTCTCACCTGGACGGCACCGGCGTCACGGCCGAGCTGCGCCCGCTGGTGGCCCTGCGCCGCGCGGAGTTCGAGGCCCACGAGCGCGGCCCCGCGCCGCCCGACCGCTTCGAAACGCGCGGCCCGCCCGCCGACTGCGCCACCGCGCGCGTGATTCCCGCCGCGCACCAGGGCTCGCTGAAAGGGGTCGGGTGCTCGCCAGGCATCGTGCGCGCGCCCGTGCGCATCGTCCGCGACCCCGCGCACGCGGGCGACCTGTTGGGCCACATCCTCGTCGCTGAGCGCACCGACCCGGGGTGGACGCTGATCTTCCCCGCCGTGGAAGGGGTGCTCGTGCAGCGCGGGTCCCTCCTCAGCCACTCCGCCATCGTGGCGCGCGAGCTGGCGCTCCCCTGCATCGTCTCCATCCCGGGGCTGATGGAGGTGCTGCGCGACGGCGAGGTGGTGGAGATGGACGGGACGGCGGGGACGCTGCGGAGGATCGAGGCGGAGGGGTGATTCGGAACGCGTGCTGGTTGCGCGGAACCGCGCCGTTGCGGTGCCCATGAGCGGGTCGATCGACCAGCGCGCGTCGTTCGGGTTCATCCGCTACGCGAGCGTGTGGGAGGATGCGGACGTGCTCTGCGACGCGCTGGCGCCTTCGGCGCGCGGCGGGCGGCTGCTGTCGATCGCGTCGGCGGGGGACAACGCGCTGGCGCTCCTGACGCTCGATCCGGCGGAGGTGGTGGCGGCGGATCTGAGCGCGCCGCAGCTCGCGTGCGTGGAGCTGCGGATAGCGGCGTTCAGGCGGCTGGAGTACGCCGGGCTGCTCGCGTTTCTGGGCGTGGCGGAGGATGCACGGCGCGCGGAGACGTACCGCGGGCTGCGCGGTGAGCTTTCGGACGGGGCCCGGGCGTTCTGGGATGCGCAGCCGGAGGTCGTGGCCGGGGGGATCATCCACGCGGGGAGGTTCGAGCGGTACCTGCGCACCTTTCGAAGGCGCATCCTGCCGCTGGTGCACCCGCGCCGGCGCATCGAGCGGTTGCGGGAGCGCAGGACGCCCGCGGAGCAGGCCACCTTCTACGCCCGCGAGTGGGACACGTGGCGCTGGAGGCTGCTCTTCCGCCTCTTCTTCAGCCGCGCGGTGATGGGACGGATGGGGCGCGATCCCGCCTTCTTCACGCACGTAGAGGGGTCCGTGGGCGACCGGCTGCTGGCGCGCACGCGACGCGCGCTCACCGAGCTGCCGGCGCACTCCAATCCGTACCTCGCCTACATCATGACGGGGAACTACCAACCGGAGGCGCTCCCTCGCTACCTGCGCCCGGAGTGGTTCTCCGCCATCCGCGACCGGCTCGGCCGCGTGCGGCTCGCCCGGGGCGCCGCCGAGACCGCGGGCGACGGGCCGTTCGACGG
>JAUJMI010000097.1:4874-10219 GCA_030446945.1 Longimicrobium sp.
GTGGCGCCGCCGCTGGAACCCGCCGACGGAGTGGACGCGCAAGCTGGTGCACTTCGGCAGCGGGATCGTGGCGGCTGGCTTCCCCTGGATGTTCGCGTCGCACTGGACTGTGCTGGTGCTGGGCGCGTCGTTCGCGCTCATCATCCTCGCCACGCGGCGAATGGGGCTGCTGGGGAGCGTCCACGCGGTGGAGCGGCGGTCGGAGGGCGGGCTGTACTACCCGCTCGCCATCTACCTCCTCTTCGCGCTGGGCGCCGGCCGGCCCATCTTCTACCTGATCTCGCTGCTGGTGCTGATGGTGTCCGACACCGTCGCCGCGCTGCTGGGAACGGAGTACGGGCGGCGGATCTACGCCGTGGAGCGCGACCATCGCAGTCTGGAGGGCTCGGGTGCCTTCCTCCTCGCCACCTTTTTCGCCGTCCACCTGCCGCTCCTCCTTCTGACCGATACTCCGCGCGCTGCAACGGTGCTCGTCGCGGCGCAGATCGCGCTGACGGTGACCATCCTGGAGGGGATCAGCGTGGGCGGGAGCGACAACCTGGTCACGCCGCTCGCCACCTACTTCATGCTCACGGGGATGACGCGGCTTCCCGCGGCGTTCCTGGCGGGGCAGCTCACGGTGCAGCTGGTGGTGACGGTGCTGGTGCTGCTGCTGGCGTGGCGGTACCGCTTCGTCGCCATGAGCACGGCGATGGGGCTGGCGCTGGTGGTGTACGGCGCCTACGCGCTCGGCGGCGCGGAGTGGACGATCGCGCCGGCGCTCGCGGTGCTGATCTTCGTGATCTACTACGCCGTCGCGCGCCGCGTGGCGCCGGATGCCCCGTCGGCGTACCAGGTGCGCGGGCTGTTCTACGTCGCCATCGTGCCGACGGTGCTCTTCTTCCTCGATTACGCGCTCGAGCACGCCGTGGTCGCGCCCATCAAGGACCCGCTCTACGTGCCGTTCGTCGGCGCAGCGGCGGCGCAGCTGATGATCGTCTTCTTTGCGCACCTCCAGGACGTGCCTCGCCGCCGCCGGGGCCGGTTGTTCTGGCTGCGGGCGGGGAGCGCGCTGCTCGGGGTCCTGGTGGTGGTGCCCATCGGGCTGGCGCTGAGCGTGACCGGCGCAACGGCGTGGGGGCTGCTGTGCGCGGCGGCGGTGTGCGCGGTGTCGCTCGCGCTCTACTTCACCGTTCGCCGCCTTCCCGCCTGGCCTCGCGTGGCGCCCTGGGGCCTTCGCCTGCAGATGCTCAGCACCGCCGCCGCCACCGCGCTGATGGTGCCGGTGCACCTGTGGCGCATCGGGGCGGTGTGATGCGGTGGATCGGTTTGGGGGCCGCGCTGCTCCTGCTGGCGGCGAGTCCGGCGCGGGCGCAGGAGTCCGGGTGCATGGCGCGTCACCTGCGCGAGGCGCTGCGGCTGAACAAGGAGCGGATGCCGCTGTACGCGGAGCTGACGGGCGGACGTTCGCGCGCGATCTCGCGGCGGCTGATCTGGGCGGAAAGGTTCGCGATGCCGGCGGCGTGGTACGTGGACTGGCGGGCGCGCAAGTTCCAGCGGCTGGGCATCCCCGTGGTGTGCGCCGACTTCGAGCCGATGGACCGCACCCCCGCCTTCCGCTCGCGCGCCGACGATCCGCCGCCTCTCTCCGCCTTCACGCCCACCGATCCAAGCAAGATCGCGCGGGCGGTGGAGCGCGGCTACCGGGCGGGCGGGTTCGCCGGGGCGGGCGCGGCGCTGGAAGGAGAGATCGAGGCGCTCTCGGGCGTACCGGGGTTCCACTGCATGACGCGGCACCTGCTGGAATCGGCGCTGCGCATCACGAACGGCGCCCAACGCTACGCAGCCGATGCCGAGGCGCGGGGCGTCGCCTCACCGGCCCGGCTGTCGCGCGCCCTCCTCTCCATGCACCTCACCACGCTCGGCGAGGCCGCCCGCCTGGACCGCGGCGCCGCTCCCCTCCAGGCCGAAGGCATCCCCATCGTCTGCCAGGACGTCCCCCCGATCCCGCCGAATCCGAATCTCCCTGGCGAGTAAGCTCGCGGCTACAACAACACAAAGTCCGCCTCCGCGGGCTCGCTTCGATCACCTTGTACACGCCGCAACCGCGTGGGGGCGCGATTCATCGCGCCCGCCCTCTCCCTCGCTCGACCGGCTACGGGGCGGGGCCGGTTCGATCTACGCCATCGCTCCGTGCGCGGCCCCCCGGCCACGCGGCACCCGGTGACGCGGCCCCCGACGACGCGCCCGCCCCCGGCGATCCGCCCGCCCTCCGAAACGCAGAGGCCGCGTCCCGGTGATCGGGGGACGCGGCCTCGGTGCGGTGCTGGGGGCGCGGTGCGCCGGGGTCGGGGCGCGGCTCTCGCGCGGGGCGGCGGCGGCGGGGTGCCGGCGGGTCGAAGAGGCGCGGATGGTCGTCGCGGAAGCCGAGGCGGGTCAGCATCGAGCGGCTGATCCCGATCGTCTCCAGCTCCTCCAACGTCCATCCGCACTCCA
Organism: Longimicrobium sp.; assembly: GCA_030446945.1. Lineage (GTDB taxonomy): Bacteria > Gemmatimonadota > Gemmatimonadetes > Longimicrobiales > Longimicrobiaceae > Longimicrobium. The sequence continues at coordinate 7,350 of JAUJMI010000097.1, forward strand.
GGATCTGCGCGATCTGCTCGCGCAGCCACACGTCTTCCTGGCCGCCGGTCCCGTCGTTCCGCTGTGGCATCGGGCGTCTCCTCTCCGCACGTTCCCGCGCTCCGTTCCCGTGGGTACACCTCGCCGCCAGGCACGAGTTGCACCGCCTCCATCCGTACGACGAGCGCACCCGCCCGCGCGTCACGCCCGGATGCGCGGAGGGCCGCCCGCGCATCCGCGGGCGGCCCTTCGGTGGTGCGGCACCGGGGCGCGGCTACTTCACGATGGCGTCCACCGAGCCCGATGTCACCGGGTGGTAGCCGGGGCGGGCGCGGGCGTAGATGCTGCGCGCCAGCGACCGGCCCCATTCGCCCTGCGCCATCAGCTCGGCGAAGAGCGGGCGCACGAACTTGCGGCGCCCCTGGCTGGTCAGGAACTGCTCCAGCGCCGGGACGGCGGGCTGGTAACGGTTGCGCACCGCCAGCTGCAGCCAGGCGAAGAGGATCTCGGCGTTCCCCTGCCGCGAAAGGCCGAATGCGCGGCCCAGATCGGCGAGCTGCGCGGGGGTGAGCTGCTTGGGGAGCGCGCCCAGGAAGTGCTGCCACTCCTGCGTGGTCCACCCGCGAGTCTGCAGCTGCGCGGCGCCGGTGCCGGCCGCAAAGGCCTGCGCCTGCGACGCCACCCGCGCGAAGGCGTTGGACCGTGGCACCACCGCGTTCTGCGGGATGCCCGGCTGGTACGCCCAGCGCTCGATGCCGATGCGCCGCTCCAGCTCCGCGTCGCCACCGATCAGGTTGGCGCGCAGGTCGGCCAGGAAGCCGGCGGTGGTCATCGGCTTGAAGGCGTTGCGGTCGAAGTAGGAGCGCAGGTACGCGTCCCACCGCGCGCGCCCCACCGCCTGCTCCACGGTGCGCAGGAAGGCCGCCCCCTTTTCGTAGGCGATGCTGGTCATCCCCGCGTCGGGGTCACGGCCGGAGAGGTCGAGGTGCAGGCGGGAGTCGGGCGCGGCGGGGCCGCCCACCGCCGTCACCTCGTCCTGCAGCTCGTGCCAGCCCAGGGTGGCCAGCATGGCGGCGCGCTCGGGGCCGTAGAGGGCCTCCATGATGCGGTTCTCGAAGTACGTGGTGAACCCCTCGTTGAGCCAGAAGTCGGCCCAGGTGGCGTTGGTCACCAGGTTGCCGGACCAGGAGTGCGCCAGCTCGTGCGCGATCAGCGATACCAGCGAGCGGTCGCCCGCCAGGATCGTCGGCGTGGCAAAGGTCAGCCGCGGGTTCTCCATACCTCCGAAGGGGAAGGAAGGCGGCAGCACCAGGACGTCGTAGCGCCCCCAGCGGTAGGGGCCGTACAGCCCCTCGGCGGCGGCGACCATCTTCTCCACGTCCGCCAGCTCGTTGGCGGAGCGCTCCAGCATCGACGGCTCCGTGTACACGCCGGTGCGCGGACCGAGCGCCCGGAAGGCGAGGTCGCCCACCGCCAGTGCGATCAGGTACGGCGGCACGGGCTTGTCCAGGCGGAAGCGGAAGGCGCGCCCGCCCTCCACCGCCTCGCCTTCGGGCGTCAGCATCTCGGCGGACATCACCGCCCGCAGCTCGCGCGGAACCGTGATGCGCGCCGCGTACGTCTGGCGGATCCCGGGCGAGTCCTGCGTCGGGATCCACGAACGCGTGAGGATCGCCTGCCCCTGCGAGAAGAGGTAAGGGTGGCGCTTCCCCGCCGTCTGTGCGGGGGTGAGCCACTGCAGCGCGCCGGCCGTGGGCGAGGTCTGGTAGCGCACCACGATGCGCCGCGTCTCCGGCGGGAGCGTGACTTCCAGCGGCCGGCCGAGGACGGTGTCCGCGGTGCCCAGCGTCCACTGGAGCGGCGCGCCGGCGGCGTCGGTCACCCCCTGGATGGTGAGGTCCCGGGTGTCCAGCACGATCCGCCGGGCGCCGGGCGCGGCCTGCACGTCCAGCGCGGCGGTGCCGGCCAGCCGCTTCGCCGCGAAGTCGGCGCGGAGGTCGAGCTCCACGTGCGTCACCCGCGCCTCTCCCGGGCGGGCGAAGGAGTGGATGTCGCGCGCGTCCGTCGTCGTGGTCGTGGGCGCCGCGGGTGGGGCCGTAGCCGCGGGCGCGGGATCGGCGGCGGCGGCGACCGCGGCGGGGGCGCAGGCCGCGAGCGCGCCGATGCAGGCGAGCGCGGCTCGGTTCATCAGGTGCATCCGTGCGTCCGGCCTTCGGGAGTGTGCGGGCGGGCACAGCGCCGCGCCATCGTTTGGGATTGATGGCGGATGGTACACCGCAGAGCGCGCGGGGATGCGCCGCGGATGAAAAAGCGCGGGGTGCCGCGTCTGCGGCACCCCGGCGGGCTCGGATCAGCGGGTGCGCTTCCGTGCCTCGCGCCTCGCTTCCAGCTTGATGAGCTGCAGGCAGACGAGGTACACCACGCCGGTGATGGCGAGGAACACCCCGCCGCGCCAGAGAACTGCGAACATGGTCAGGTACGGTTCGGGTGGACGGTTTGCGCGCCCAATCTACGACGCCCGCCCGCCGCGTGCCAGCACTACGCGCCCCGCATAACGGCCCTGTGTTGCGCCCGTCCCTCCACTTACCGAACGGAGCCCCCGCCGCCGAACCTGTAGGGGGGCGATTCATCACGGCCTCAGCCTGCGGATGCTTCAGACTCCGCGTGAGTGCACCCGTGATCATCGCCTATAGCCATATCGGTCGAGGCGAGGAGTGGGCGGGCGTGATGAATCACGCCCAACAATAGCACGCCCCGCATGCCGCTCACGATCCCCAGGCACAAGCTACCGAAGATCGGAGGGATCGAACCGCGCGGGAGAGCCCGTCTCCTTCACTTCGCGCCAGAGCGATGGACGAAGGCGGCTGCCCGTGCTCCGCTCAAGAATTAGT
>JAUJMI010000484.1 GCA_030446945.1 Longimicrobium sp.
CGTCCTCGGCCCCGAGGGCGACGCACGGCCGCGGGGGCCCGGCGTCGGCGCCACGGTGCAGCCGGGCGGCTCCCTCGCCGCCCTCCCGCACCCGCCGCGCGAGGTGGGCGTCGCCGTGCGCACGATGGGCGACCCGAGGCGGCGGGCCGGCGCCGTGGAGCGGGCGGTGAGCGCGGCGGCCCCCGGCGCCCTCATCCGCGACGTGATGACGATGGAGGAGCGGCTCGCGCGGTTCGCGGCGCCGGTGCGCTGGACGGCGGGGGTACTGGGCGCGCTCGCGCTGGTGGGGGTGGTGCTGGCCTGCGCGGGGCTCTTTGGGGTGGTGAAGGAAGGGGTGGCGCGCCGCACCCGCGAGATCGGGGTGCGGATGGCGCTCGGCGCGCGGCAGGAGCAGGTCGTCCGCCACGTGGTGGGCGACGCGATGCGGCTCGCGCGCACCTCGCTGATCCTGGGCTCGCTCGCCGCCTACGCGACTGCGCGGACGCTCCAGGTCTTCTTCCACGGAATGCGGCCCTGGGACCCGGCGCTCTACGCGGCCGTGGCCGCCCTCCTCGCCGCCGTCGCCCTCGTGGCGAGCTGGATCCCCGCCCGCCGCGCCGCCTCGGTGGACCCGATGGTGGCGATTCGGGCGTAGGGGCGCGATTTATCGCGCCCGCCCTCTCCCCCACCTCGACCGCCGCCCTGTGACCGGATCCGCGCGTGGCTGCCCGTGTCCCGCGCATGCGCCGCAGCCCGCCCCCGGGAGCGATGAACGCCCGAACACGGTATGGGGCGGTGGGCATGGGAGAGCCCGCTTCCTTCGCTCCGCGCCAGGCTCGCCCTGGGACTGTCGGCGGTGAGGCGCTGTGGCCAAGAGGCGGGGGCATGCGAGACAGCTTCAGCGGTCTTCCCGCGGTTCCACCCGGTGGCTTCGGCCCCCGGCGCTGAGACCCGACGGTGTGGCACGGAACCTGTTGCCGGATTTCCCAGCGCCGGTGACGGACACCCGAAACGAGGGGGACATATGAGGAAGATGGTCCAGGCCGGGATCGTCGCGGCCGCCGTGGCCTCGCTGGGCGCCTGCGCCCCGGCGATGCACATCGCGGTCGCCAGCCCGAGCTGCACCGCCGCCACGCCGTGGACGACGCACTCGCGGATGAACATCAACACCGTGGCGCTGCGGGTGCAGCGGACCTCCACGCGCTCCTCCGGGGCGTACCGCTACCAGCGCGCCAACACCGAGAACTGGCGCGGCATCGCGGACGGCGAGTGCCGGTGACGAGCTGAACAGCGGCCTCACGCGGAGACGCGGAGAACAGCAGGCTCGCACCGAGCCACAGAGGAAGAACAGCAGAGGGCCATCCGCGCGGACCTGCGCAAGCGCCCCTCCCCCAGGTAGTTATTGGGGGAGGGGCGGCGAGGTGACGAGCGGGGTGGGGGCCAGCGACACCCGGGGGTGAGGGGCCCTACGCCATCCCCTCGTCCAGCTGCTCCCTCAGCTGCAGCGCGAGCTGCAGCGCGACCAGGCGGGCGTGGTCCTCTTCCACCGGCAGGTACCAGCCGTCTCCTCGCACCAACGCTTCGGCATCCCCGCACTGCGCGCGGATGCCGCTTTCGTCGTACACCACGGTCGGGGCGCAGGTGAGGTCGCGGAGCAGGGGGTGGGGCTGCATCGCGGCGGCCACCAGGAGGCCCAGGCGGTGCCAGTGCGGCGAGAGCGGGCCCGGCGCGCCGTACTCCGCCGCGTCTCGCAGGCGCTTGCGGAGGGCGCTGCGGTCCGTGCCGTCGTCGCGCGACCAGCGCGCCAGCTCGGCGCCCATCCGCGCCACCATCCCGATCGCCTCGTAGCCGGGGAGGCCCAGCGCGTTGCGGGCGTAACGCAGCGCCCGCGTCTCGGCGGCTTCCAGCGCCCTGAAGATGGGGCTGTAGCTGTCCGAGTCGTGGCGCAGCGGCGCGACCCGCCCCGACTGCGGGACGATGGCGCAGAAGCGATCGTAGAACACCTCGGCGGGGGATTGAAGCTGAGTCTCGATCAAGCGGGCCATCCGGATGGAGGCACAGAAGATAACGGGAGAGGCGTTACAGTTTGCGTGGCGGACGGGATGATGCGCAAGACTTACGTTTTCCCAACGCGCAAAGCCCCTCCATCCTGACGCGGTGGAGGGGCTTCGTTCCGGTGCCTTCACGGCGCCGTCGCGATCAGTCCGCGCCCGAGCTCTGGCGCCGTCCGGCCGCGATGTCGCGGAGGGTGGAGGCCAGCATCCGCACGCGCGCGGCGTCGCTGGAGCGGACCGCGTCGCGGGTGAGCTGCGCGGCCAGCGTGTTGAGCGCCGTGCGCCGCGCGGCCCCGCTGAGCCGCTCGGCGCGGGCCAGCGCGCTCGCCACGGCCGTGGTGCGGGCGCGGGTGAGGCCGTTGCCGCGCTTGATCTGGTCCAGGTAGGCGCGCGCCACCACGAAGCTGGCGGGCCACTGGACGCGGGTCTGCAGCTGCGGGTTGAAGCTCGCCTCGCGCACCAGCTTCGCGGCGTCGATCTCGTTCTGCGTCAGGTGCTCGCTGGGGCGCAGCTCGAACACGTCCAGCCCGCGGCCGATCTCCGAGCCGTAGATGTGGCCGTTGTACCAGTACGCGGACCAGTAGCCGCCCACCACCACCTCGCTGGGGCTCATGGGCCCGCGGTCGAAGAAGGCGATCTCCACCGGCTTCGCGGGGTTGGTGAAGTCGAAGACCGAGATGCCGCCCTGGTACCACGCCTGCACCATGATGTCGCGCCCCGGCACCGGGATCAGCGACCCGTTGTGCGCCACGCAGTTCTC
>JAUJMI010000098.1 GCA_030446945.1 Longimicrobium sp.
GCCAGCTACGCACTGCTCTATCGACCCTTGGGCAATGCTGCCGCCGTGGTGAATACCCGAGGTTCATCACGAACCACAGCCCCGGAGGCCGCAGAGACGGATGAGATCCAGCGCGAGTGAGGGGTCTCTCCAGGCTCTGTGTCTCCGTGTTGGACCGCAGCTGCCGCTCAGTCGAAGCTGTTCGTGACCACGACGCTTTCGACGATCCTGCCGTTGCGCACCAGCGCGTAGCCGGTCTGCTTCCCGAGCTTCTTCCAGGTGTTGGACGGGTTCGCGAAGGCCCACACCTCGTCGCCCTCCTGCGCCTTGGCCTTGAGCTTCTGCCACGCCATGCGGATGCGCATCGCCGCCATCTCGGAGAGGTTACGGTGCTCCGAGATGGGCGCGTTCCCCGCCTTCTGCGACAGCCACTCCTTGGGGATCTTCATAGCGGGACCGGCGTTGAGGTCATCCAGGGCGGGCGGAGCGCGGCGACGCGGGCGTACACGGGGCAGCCGGGGTGGTGCGCGCCCGGCAGGTACCCCGTGCTCATCAGGAGCTCGCCCACGATCTCGCCGCCGGTGAAGCGGAAGGTTGTCTTGAACAGCTTCACCCACTCCTCTCTCGAGAGCGGATGGTGCGCGTCCAGCCACCCCGCGAACGAGCCGTGCGACTCCCGCAGGCGCAGGATGGTGCGCGCGTTGTCGATGGCGGCGTCCACCTTGAGGCGGTTGCGCACGATCCCGGCGTCGGCCAGCAGGCGGGCGCGCTCGGCGTGGCCGTACGCCGCCACGCGGTCCACCTCGAAGCCGTCGAAGGCGCGGCGGAAGGCGTCGCGCTTCTTGAGGATGGTGAGCCACGACAGCCCCGCCTGGTTGATCTCCAGCACCAGCCGCTCGAACAGCTCGGCGTCGCCACGGAGCGGAAAGCCGTACTCCTCGTCATGGTAGGGCCCGTGGAAGGGGTGCCCGGCCGCCGCCTCGCAGTACGTCATCGCGCCGCGCGGCTCCCGCTCGTCACGACGAAGAGCGCCGCGGCCAGCGCCAGCACCGCGAGCACCCAGGCCCACTCCTCCAGCGTCACAGAGAAGAGCATGAACCCGATCACCGCGAGCGCCAGCCACGGAATCGCCGGCGCGGCCGGCACGCGGAAGGGCATGGCGCCATCGGTGGTGACGCCGCGGCGGCGCAGCTCCCACGCGGCCAGGCAGCAGGCGGCGTAGACAAGCAGAAGGCCGAGGTTGGCAAGCACGGCCAGGAGGATGAACTGGCTGGAGATCGCCAGCGCGCAGGTGATGACCGCCTGCACCATGATGGCGACGTGCGGCGTGTGGAAGCGCGGGTGCACGGAGGCCATCGCGCGCGGCAGGAATCCGTCCCTCGCCATGGCGAAGGGGGCACGGGGGACGGCCAGGATCATCCCGCTCACGTATCCAAAGGTGGAGACGGCGGTCCCCACCAGGATCATCGTGCGTCCGCCGGAGCCCATCGCCTTGCCGGCGGCATCCGCGAGCGGCGTTGCGCTCTGCGCGAGCGCCGCGGTGCCCAGCACCCCCTGCGCCACCGCGTGCAGCGCCAGGTAGAGCACCGTGATCCCCAGCATGGCCATCAGGATGGCGCGGGGGACGGTGCGCGCCGGGTTGCGCACCTCGCCACTCGGCACCAGCGCGCTCTCCACCCCCGCGAAGGCGAAGATCAGGACGATGCAGGCGCGGGCCAGGCTCCCCGTCTCCGGCGGGGTGGCGGCCAGGTTTTCGGGGCTCACGGCCAGCGCCCCGGCCCCCACCAGCAGCAGCAGCGGAAGGAGCTTGGCGCCGGTGGCGACGTCGTTGAGCCGGGCCCCCTGCTTCACCCCGCCCACGTTGACCCCGGCCAGCAGCGCGTACACCACCGCCAGCACCCCCGCTTTCGCGACGCGGTTGTCCAGCGCGGGAACCAGCGCCGCCACCGAGTCCGCCAGCACGGTGGAAACGGCCGCGAGCGCAAAGGTCCCCACCGCCCACAGCAGCACGCCGGAGAGGAAGCCCACGAACGGCCCGAACGCCGTCTCCACGTACGCATAGGGTCCGCCGGTGAGCGACACGCGGCTCCCCGCGTCCGCGAAGCAGAGGACGATCAGCCCCATGGCGAGCGCGCACACCACGTACGCCCAGAGCGCGGAGGGCCCCAGGAGCTTCGACATCTCCCCCGGAAGCCGAAAGATCCCGCCGCCCACCGTCACGTTGACGATGCTGGCGGCCAGCGCCCACATCCCCAGGGCACGGACGAGGCGGGACTCGGTGGCTGCGACGGTGGCTTCGGTCACGAAAGTGCGAGGCGGGCGGGATCGGTCGATCGGGCGGCCCGCGGACGATACCGCCGCACGCAACCCGCGGCAAGGACAGAGCAAACGGGGACGCCGTCGATGGCGTCCCCGTTCGGATAGCTAAAGTGCTAAGTGCCCAGGTGCTAAGTGCCCAGTGCCCAGTGCCCAGTTCCGGAGCGCGTCCCCCCGCCCCAGAGTCCGTCCCTCCATTTGTCATCCTGAGAGAGCCGCCTCCTCGAACTCAGCGACGCACCGCAGACTCCGGCGGCGACCGAAGGATCTAGCCCGCGAGGCAAGAGGACGGCGGGTAGACGACGGGCCCCTCGGCATGCGCAGTAGATCCTTCGCTCCGCGCCCCAGCCTGGAGCACGGGCAAGGGCGGCGAAGCGCCTCGCTGATGACAAATGGCTGCGATGCGCGCCGTTGTGTGCGTGAGTCCGGCGGACTTCGCGTGTTTCCAGCGGCGAATTCATTCGCTCCTGGAAGCGGGGCTGAGCACGGGGAGCCACCTGGGGCTGCCCTGCGGGATCTCTGCCCGCGCGGCGGGCCGCGGAGCGGTGGCGGGCACGGGCGTGGTGAATCACGACCCTTCGAGGAACGCACTCACGCACTTCCCCTACTGCCTCGACCTCCACCGCGTGTTGCTCGGGGGGTTGCTCGTGTTGCACGCGGCCATCACCAGGCGCGTCTCGTTGCTGCCGGTCTGCGCGGAGACGCAGTTGCCGCTGCCGCCCATCCACTGGTTGCTGCCCAGGTATTACCAGTGCTGGCTGTCGCCCGGGCCGGTGAGCGGGGGGCAGGGCCAGATCTTCACCTCGGAACCGATCGAGAGGTCGGTGGGATAGTAGTCCATGCAGTACTGGTAGCCGTTGGCGTCCTTTTGCCCCTTCTGCACGATCACGTGCCCGTCGCTCATCCGCGTGAAGTACTGGTTCACGGAGGACTGGCAGTTGTAGATCTGCAGGGGGTTGCCGCCGGTCAGGTAGCCGCGGTAGTTGTCCATGCACTTCCCCGTCCAGGCGAAGCTCTCGAAGGCGTAGTACGTCTGGGCGCTGGCGCGGCCCGGGAGTGCCGCCAACGCGGCGAGCGCCGCGGCCAGGGCGAAGACGGTTCTGAAACGGTTGAGGGGCATCCTGGATTCTCCGGCGGGAAGGTGATGGGTAACGCGGCCGCTGATTCCGGCTGCCGCGTGCGCCCATCCTAACGGACGCCCGTGACCTGGCAGCGATCTGCCCGGATCACGCTCCTTTCGGGCGTCGCGGCTCCCCTGCGCGCGACGACGAGACCTGCTTCATGTCTGCCTGATCGACCTGCACGGCGGGTCTCAGTTTCATCTTCCGCGGCGTGTTGAGCGTCAGGAGGGGAGGTTGACCGTCACGGGCGTGGGGGAGCTGACCAGGCTTCCGTTCCCCAGCTGGCCCCGCTCTCCTCCCCCCCAGCACCGGACGGTGCGCTCGCGGGTGAGGCCGCAGGAGTGGATGTTCCCCAGATCCAGCGCGGCGAAGCGGTGCGTGTCGACGCGCGTGCCCACCGGATCGCAGGTGATGGGCGGGGTGGTGGAGAAGCAGGGCGTGGGGGCCGAAGTCGTGCCGCCGAGCCGCCCGCCCGTCGTGCTCCCCCAGCAGACGGCCGCGTCGTCGGTGCCGGTGGCGCAGGCGTGCACCGCAAAGGTGTTCTCCGAGTTGAGCGCCAGCACCCGCACCGGCGCACCCCCGAACGCCGGCCGCGGATTGCGCCCGCCCGCGAAGTCGCCGGTGCCGAACGACCCGGAGCGGTTGTCGCCCCAGCACGACACCCGCGCGTCCGCCGTCCTTCCGCATGCGAAGGTGGTCCCCGTCATCAGCTCCACGTACGTCAGCTCTCCCCCGGCGCGCGCGGGGAGCGGCTGGGAGGGGGCGTTGTCGGTCGTGAGTATGCTCTGCCAGTTCATCCCCCAGCAGTACGCCTTCCCCGCCGCGTCCAGCCCGCAGCTGTGGATGGTGGCGGCCACGACGGATGCGAGCCGCACCGGGCCGCCGACCGGCTCCGGCGCCGGGTGCGCGTCGGAGTCGACCCGGCCGATGCCGAGCTGGCCCTGCGTGTTCCTCCCCCAGCAGTAAGCCACGCCGTCCCGCGACATCCCGCAGAGGTGCGAATAGCCCACGCTCACCGAGCGCCACGTCATCTCCGGCGCGACGGCCACCGGCGAGCTCACGAACGGCTCGGACACGCCGAGCAGCCCGGCCGGGTTGCGCCCCCAGCAGAAGAGCTTCCCCGCCTCGCTGAGGGCGCACGTCGTCTCGCCCCCGGCACCGACGGCGGCGAAGCGCTCCCCGCTGGCCACGCGCGCCGGCTGGGGGACGGTGGCGGCCGCGGACCCGGCGCCGATCTGGCCGAATTCGTTGCTCCCCCAGCAGTACACCTCGCCCGATCTCAAGAGCGCGCAGCTGTGCCCGCCGCCCGCGGCCAGCGCCACCGGCGTGGTGGAGGGGGTGCCCAGGGTGGAATCGGTGTTGCACCCGGCCAGGAGCGCGCACGCGAGGAGCGCCGCCGGGATGGAGTCGCGCTTGAGCATCTGCATCGATTGGAGTGTCGGGGAGTCGGCCTGCGCAAGCAAACGTTTCATCCCCGCCGCCTTGCACAGTAGCCGGTCGCGGAGGAGGGCCCGGTTCTCCTCCGCCCGCCAACGCGAGCCGTGCCGCCGGCCGGGATTTGCGCGGAGCGGGAGGGGCGGAGTATCGTCCCGCTCCCCCTGTCCGGAAGAACAGCGATGGCCGAGCGGCACGACCCGTACGTATCCCTCCGCAACCCCAAGTTCCGCTGGTACGTCGCGAGCCTGGTGGCGCTGACGCTGGGCACGCAGATCCAGGCGACGGTGGTGGCGTGGCAGGTGTACGAGATCACGCGCGACCCGCTCTCCCTGGGCCTGGTGGGTCTGGCGGAAGCGATCCCCTACATTGGCGCCGCGCTGTACGCCGGCCACGTGGCGGACCGGTACGACCGCAAGCGCCTCTGCCTGGCCGCCATGGCGGTGCAGACGGCGTGCGGAGGCGTCCTGCTCGCGCTGGCGCTGCGCCCGGGCCTGCTGGCCGGCGGCACCTGGCCGATCTTCGGCGTGGTGTTCGCCAGCGGGATCGCGCGCTCCTTCATCCAGCCCGCCCGCACGGCGCTGGGCGCGGAGATCGTGCCGCGCGAGACGTACGCCAACGCGATGGCGTGGCGCTCGTCGCTCTGGCAGTTCGGGGCGGTGATCGGGCCGGCGCTGGGCGGGGTGCTGTACGGCTTCGCCAGCGCCGGCGCCGCCTACGCGGCCGAGGTGGCGCTCTGCGCGCTGGGGCTCCTCCTCTTCGCGCGGATCGCCTACACGCGCCGCCCCGCCGCCGCCCGCGAGGGCACCATCGGCCAGAACCTGACCATCGGCATCCGCTTCCTCATGAAGCAGCCGCAGCTCCTGGGCGCGCAGGTGCTGGACCTTTTTTCGGTGCTCTTTGGCGGCGCCCCGGCGCTCCTCCCCATCTTCGCGTCGGAGATCCTGCGCGTGGGGCCGCAGGGTCTCGGCGTGCTGCGCGCCGCCCCCGCCGCCGGCGCCGTGGCGATGTCGCTCGTGCTGGCCCACCGCAAGCTGCGCCGCGCCGGGCCCACGCTCTTCCTGTGCGTCGCGGGCTTCGGGGTGTGCTGGATCCTGTTCGCGCTTTCGCACTCGTTCTGGCTCTCGCTGGGGCTGCTGGCGCTGAGCGGGATGCTGGACAGCGTGAGCGTGCTGATCCGCTCCACCCTGCTGACGCTGCGCACCCCCGAGCACCTGCTGGGGCGCGTCTCGGCCGTGAACCAGATCTTCATCGGCTCGTCCAACGAGATCGGCTCCTTTGAGTCCGGCGTGGCGGCGCGGCTGCTGGGCGCCGTCAACTCCGTGATCCTGGGCGGATGCATGACGCTGGGAATCGTGGGCGTCACGGCGTATAAAGTCCCGGCGTTGAGGGAGCTGGATGAGCTGGAGTGACGCATGTCCCGGGGCGGCGATTGATGCCTGAGATCAGGTTCGAGCTGGCGGACCCGCGGTTCAAGGCCGATCCGCACGCCACGTACGCGCGGCTGCGGGCGGAGGCTCCGGTGTTCCGCTCGCGCCTGGGGCGCGGGAGGCCGGTGTGGCTGGTGACGCGCTACGACGACGTGGCGGCGCTGCTCCGCGACCCGCGCTTCGCCAAGGATCCGGCGCACGCGCGCTCCGGCGATGCGCCGTGGATGCCGGGCTTCCTGCGCCCCCTCACGCGCAACATGCTGGACCTGGACGCGCCCGACCACACGCGTCTCCGCTCGCTCGTGCAGAAGGCGTTCACGCCGCGTCTGGTCGAGCGGCTGCGTCCCCGCGTGGAATCCCTCGCGGACGAGCTCCTGGCCCGGGTCCGCGGCGGGCGGATGGAGCTGGTGCGCGACTATGCGCTCCCGGTCCCGCTCACCATCATCGGCGAGCTGCTGGGGATTCCGGCCGCGGACCGGAACCGCTTCCACCGCTGGTCCACCACGGTCGTCTCCGCGTCGCCGGGGCTCGGCGCGGTGCGGCTGCTGCCCGCGGTGTGGTCCATGTTCCGCTACCTGCGCGCCCAGTTCGCCGCCCGCCGCGCCGATCCGCGGGACGACCTGATCACCGCCCTCGTCCAGGCCGAGGAGGCCGGCAACCGCCTCAGCGACGACGAGCTGCTGGCGATGGTCTTCATCCTCCTCGTCGCCGGCCACGAGACCACCGTCAACCTGATCGCGGGCGGCGTCCTCGCCCTCCTCCAGCACCCCGCCGAGCTCGACCGCATGCGCGCCGACCCCGCACTGCTCCGCCCCGCGATCGAGGAGCTGGCGCGCTTCGTCAGCCCGGTGGAGCTCGCCACCGAGCGGTACGCGCGCGAAGACCTGGAGATCGCCGGCGTCACGATCCGGCGCGGGGAGATGGTGCTGGGGGTGATCGGCTCCGCGAACCGCGACGAGACCCACTTCGCCGCTCCGGACACGCTGGACCTCGCGCGCGACCCCAACCGGCACCTCGCCTTCGGCCTGGGCGCCCACTACTGCCTGGGCGCGCCGCTCGCCCGCCTCGAAGCCTCCATCGCCATCCCCATGCTCCTCGACCGCGCCCCCGACCTGCGCCTGCGCGGTCCCGAGGTGCGCTGGCGCCGCCATGCCTTCCTGCGCGGCCCGCGCGAGGTCCGGCTTACGCTCTAAGGTCCGGCCGCGGGTGGGGACGGCCGCCGCTTCGCGCCCGTCGTGGGTCGTACGGCGGCGCGCGGAGCCGCGTCCTCGGACAGACGATTCGCACGCGCGGCTGCCGCCTGCACCAGCGCGACGGCCGCCGGATCCGCGAGGTCGGCGGGGGCGGTGTGGCGGATGTGGCGGATGGCTTTGCCCGTCCCCCGCAGCCGCCCATCGGGGCCCGGGAGCGTGGCGCCCTGGTTCAAGCCGGGGTTCACGTGTCCGGCGTACGCCGGCACGTGCGCGACCGCCTCCTTCAGCCGCCCCGAATGGGTGAAGGCGAGCGCGACGGCGTTGTACGCCTCGTAGGCCAGCTCGCCCAGCGGAAGCCCCCACTCGCAGCGCCCCCGCCAGGAGCAGCATCCCCGCCATCGGCTGCCGTGCCCCCGAGTCCAGCGCCTCCCCCGCCGCCCAGAAGCCGAGCAGCACCCCCATCCCCCCACAAACGCAGCGCCCCGCCTCACCCGTTCGGTCGCCCGGGCGGGACAGGCACTGGTGAACCCTTGACAGATTCCGGGTAAACCGTATATTTACCGAAGACAACATCTGCGAAATCGGCCGGCAAAGGCCCCTGCTCAACATAGCGTTGAGTCGGGGCCTTTTGTTTTCCAAGAGGAGGCAGCCTCCCCGGACCGGGATCGCAGTGAGTCGGTCAACCCCCTATTTCTCCATCACGAGGTGACACATGGCAACTGAAGGCACGTTCCTGGATCTAGGCGGGGCAGTCCACAACGTCGCGCACTCCGCCTTCGGCGCGAAGGGCGACGTCAGGTTCGCGGAAGGTGGGACGATGACGGCCGGAAGCCCCACGCTCAACGTGGCGACGAACACCTTCACCAGTTCGGACGTGGGGAAGGTCATCTGGGTTCCCGGCGCCGACACGAGCGGGAGGACGCTCAGTCACCTCGACGGAACGCGTCAGGGATACGAGGATTTCGTCACGATCAGTGGCTACGTGAGCCCGACGCAGGTCACCCTCAGCAAGAGCGCCGCGACGTCCGTGACCGGGCAGAAGATTGGGTTCGGGAGCTACGACAACCCGGCGATCCAGGCGGCGGTCGACACGGTTTCCGCGGCAGGCGGAGGGCGCGTCCTCTGCCAGGCGGGCCGGATATACCTGGTGCGCAACGTCATCATGCGTCCCGGGGTCACCCTGGACCTGAATGGCGCCACGCTGATCCGGCCGGCCAACAATGGGGTGTGGAGGACGGTCTCGGTGCCGGAGAGCGGCAACGGCCGCTGGGGAGGTCCCCTCGACAGCGCGCCCATCACCATCCGCAACGGAATCCTCGACGGCAACCGGACGAACCAGGGTCCGTACACGAACTACGAGCTGCAGCAGGGGCACCTCATGTTCTTCGATGCCGATCCTGCGCAGGCGGGCCGGCTGCGGGTGAACGTACAGGACATGGTGCTGCAGGAGTGCGTGGCGGACGGCGTCACCATCTTCCGCAACGTGGACATCCAGATCAGCAACGTGCGCGCGATGGATTGCTGGCGCGGCGGGCTGGTGGCGGGCGGCGGGTACTCGCGCCTGCGGGTGAATCAGTTCATGACGGGGGGCTATGTCCACGATTCCGGGATCGATCTTGAAATCGACCAGGTGGGATCGGAGGGTTTCGGAGGGAGCAAGGCCGTGGACGTCCAGATGAATTCGGTTTGGGTGCAGGGCGACTTCGACATCGAGCTGCAGCCGGGTGGAGTCTTGATCGCCGAGAACATCATCTGCAAGAAGCCCGGCTTCATCGTGGGGGGGCTCGAGAGCACCGTGCGCATCAGCAACTCGGAGTTCGTCGTCGGCACGTTCCCCGGCAGCGGCTCGAACGGAAACCGGATCGTCTGGCCATCCGACATGACTTTCTCCAACTGCACGTTCACCGTCCAGCCGGAAGCGCCGAACGCCTCGACGCCGTTCAATCTCGCCGCGGCACGCGTCGCGTTCCGGGCAGGGTACGCGCCGGCGAACCAGACGCTCCGTCTGATCGACTGCAAGTTCAGGCTCGGAGCTGGGGTGAAGGAGAGCGACAGCACCTACGCAATCTGGGTGGAAGAGGACGCGCTCTCCCTTAACAACGAACTAGTCGTACAGGGCTGCGACATCCCTTCCGGATTCGATGTGGGCGTGCGCGCCGTCTTCGGACTGCGCGCCACCATCAGGGACACTCGCATCCGGGCCGCCAAGCCGATCCACTGGGACGCGAACGAGGGCGACTCGGGGATCGATCTGGTGATCGACGACCTGGACGTGCAGGGAGCAAGGTTCTACATGGCGGCTGGGGACGGGTACCCCGGCAGCGGGATCAAGCGCATCGTGCATCGGAATACCGCGATGGACGAGGCCGACGCTGGGGTCAGCTCCATCGGCGGATTCCACATGACGACGTACGTCGGTGGGAGGACGATCCGCGTCGCGAGCTCGCCGGTGGGGCGGCTCGCCGGGATGCCGGGTGATGTCGCCGAGCTGGAGGCTCCCGTGGCGGGACAGCCCTGGCGGTGGGTCTGTACGCAGACGCACTCCCTTGCCGACGGGACTGTCTGGAAAGCTGAAGCGGCCCTGGGGGCGTAGGAATTCTCGATCGGCGGTTCGGGCCCGCGGGGCCGGGCCGCCCCTCGGCCGACGGCCGCCGGGCGCACCGCACCGTTCCATTCGAGTACGCGGCGCGGAGCGAGCGAAAGGCGGCCGCG
>JAUJMI010000099.1:0-8652 GCA_030446945.1 Longimicrobium sp.
GGGTGGCGCGCACCTCGGCGAATTCGGCGTCCGCGGGCAAGCACCCGTCGGCCCCGGCGCCCAGGAGCTCCCCGCGGCGGCGCGCGGCGGCGGCAACGACCCCGAGCACGGGGCCCACCCCGCCCGTCGAACGACCCTCGCGCACCAGCCCCGCCGCGTCGGTGTCCGGGAGGTCGGCGCCCAGCACCAGCGCCTGGGGGGCGCCGGTGCGCAGGAGCTCGCGCAGAGCGGCGGCGCTGCCGACGGTCTCGGCGGCGTAGCCCTCGCCATGGAGGCGCGCGCAGAGCTCCAGCGCGCGCAGCTCGCGGGGGTGCGCCACCGCCACGCGCCCGCCCCAGCCGTAGCCGATGCCGTGGCGCTCGCGCTGCGCGAAGACCCGGCGCAGCACGCTGACCACCAGCGGGTCGAAGGCGCTGCCGGCCTGGCGCTGCAGGTCGTCCACCACGGAGCCGGCACCGGGGCGGCGCTCGGCCAGCAGCGCGGCCGCACCCCGGGCGACGGCCAGGATGCGCGCCGGGAAGGGGATCTGCTCCTCCCGCAGCCCGTCGGGGAGGCCGCCGCCGTCCCAGCGCTCGCACTGGTGCGCCAGCGCCTCGCGGGCGGTCTCCGGCAGCGCGACGTCGGACAGCAGCTGGAGCGTGACGCCCAGCTGGCGCCCGGCATCCCCCGCGGCGCCGTCGCGCAGCTCGCCGAGAGCGCCCAGCAGGGCCGCCAGCGCGAGCGCCTCCTGCTGCGCTGGCGCCAGGCCGAGCTCGCGAGCCAGGGCCACCGCCAGCAGGCGGCGCAGGCTGCTCTCCGCGTGCATCACGCTGCCCTGCCGCTCCAGGAGGCGCACCAGCACCTCCGCCAGCGCCGCGGCGGCACCCGCCATCTCCGCTTCGCCGTCGTCCTGCGGCGCGCCGTATATCTCGGCGCGGATCTGGGCCAGCGGGTCGGCGGGCGCGGGGGATGGGCTGCCCTCGTACGCGAGCTGCGCAAGCTCGTCGAAGCGGACCGGCGCCGCCTCGGGCGCGTCGTCGAATGCCTCCTCCTCGGGCTCGGCTTCGGCATCCGCGAACACCGCCTCGTCCTGCGCCTGGGCTTCTACGAAGCGGGTGATGTCGTCATCCGCGCCGTCGAAGATGGACGATGCATCCTCCTCTTCGGCGCGATCCGTGTCGTCATCGGCCTGGAGCACCACGATGTCGCCGGGCGCCACTTCGTCCGCTTCCTCGGGGACCTGGTCGGGCGCGGGGTGGTGGGCGACCGGGGCGTCCTCGGCGGCGGGCTCTTCTTGCACCTCGGGATTGTCCGTGGAGGCGGCCCAGCGCTCGGCGACGTAAGGGGAGGGTGCGAGCTCGCCCGCGTCGACGCCGTCGAGGACGCCGCCGAACGGCTCGGACTCCGGCTCCGGCTCGGATCCCGGCTCGGCGGCGAGCGGCGCGCGGTCGGCGTCCAGCTCCGCGGGGTCGGCGACCTGCACGGGCTCAGTGGCGGCGGGCTCCGGCGGCGCGGCTTCGGCCACCGGCTCCGGAAGATCTTCCGGCTGCGGCACATACGCCCTGAACGGGTGTACTGGGTCCGGCGCGGCGGAGGGCTCCTCGGCGGCGGTCTCCTCGCGGGCGGGTGCGGGCTGCGCCTCCTCGGCGCTCCCCCCGGTTACGGTCCGCACGAGCCACGAGAAGCGGCTCTTCGCCCGCGCGGGCTCAGGCTCAGGCTCGGGCTGGCGCAGGGGCTCCGGCTCGGGGGTGGGCGCGGCGGCGGGCTCGGGCCGGCGCATACGCCACGCGGGGACGGGCTCGGGCGCGGGCCCCGGGTCGGGCGTGCGGGCAGCCGGCGGCTCGGCGCGGGGCATGCGCCAGGCGGGGATCGGCTCGGGCGCGGGCGGGGCGGGCGCGGGCTCCGCGGCGGCGGCGGGCGCGGCGTCCTCTTCCTCGACGCCGGAGGCCACGATCTCGCCCTCGCCGGCTTCCGGGTCGCCGTTCTCAAGGCGCACCACGCGGCGGTAGAGCTCCATCGCCTCCGTGCGCCGGCCAGCGGCCTCCGCGATGTCGCCCAGGGCGCGCAGGGCGACGACGTTCTCGGGGTCCAACCGCACCACGTCGCGCCACACGGCGGCCGCGCGCTCGTCCTCGCCCTGGTCGGCCAGGACGCGGGCCAGCACCACCAGGCCGCTGGGATAGTCGCCGTGCCGCCGCAGCCCCTCGGTCAGCACCTGCTGCGCCTGCTTCAGCTCGCCCGCCTTGCGGTGCGCTTCGGCGAGGTGGACGAAGACGCGGCTTCCGGGGTTGCGCGCGTATTCTTCTTTGAGCTTGCGGAGCTGGCTTCGGGAGGTGTCGGCCATGGTGGCTTCGAGGAGTGGGATGCAGAGCCGCCGGACGCACGCAGGCACCGGTCCCCACACAATCGGGCCGGAGCGCGGGTCCTGCAAGGTCTGTGAGGGCCGCCCCACCGGCCGGAGCGCACATTGAGGGCAAATCGGCCGCCAGCCGAGCGTTTTTGTTACACCTTAACTGCTACGTGCATGGCCCGCAGATTGCAGGAAATGGGATGTTGAGAGGCAAACGAATGGTGTCTGCCCCGCGTGCCGCCTGGCATCAGCTGGTGTCGACCCGATCCAGTGAAAACCCGATGAACGAAGCGATCGCCCGCGCTGCCCGGCTGGCCGCAGTCGCGCTCGCCCTGGTGTGCGCGTTCCCCGCGGGGGCGCCGGCGCAGCAGGCGTCCGCCGACCCGCTGCGCCCCGGCGACCTGATCCGGCTGAAGATCTGGCGCGAGCCGGACCTCAGCGGCGAGTTCCGGGTGGACGACGAGGGGGTGGCGATCCTGCCCCGCCTGGGGCCCACGCAGGTCGGCGGGCAGGAGCCCGCGGCGCTCACCGCGCGGCTGGTATCGGCGTACGCGGACTTCCTCCAGCACCGGTCCATCGAGGTGGTGCTCCTCCGCCGCATCCAGGTGCTGGGCGCGGTGCGCAACCCCGGGATCTACTCGGTGGAGCCCACCATGACCGTGTCGGACGCCCTGGCGCTGGCCGGGGGGACCACCTCGGAGGGAAACCCCAAGCGGATCGACCTGATCCGCGGGGGGCGGCGCCTTCCGGTGGCGCTCTCCGCCGAGACGCGCCTGGCCGCAACCTCCATCCGCTCCGGCGACCAGCTATTCGTGCCGGAGCGGAGCTGGCTGAGCCGCAACACCGGGATCGTGACCGCCGCGATCACCGGCACGGTGAGCCTGCTGATCGCGCTACTGAGCTGAGGTGCCCATGAACGAACGACTTGCGCTCCCCGGCGCCACGATCCCGCACGCCACGGCGGCCCCCGGCGTGGTGCCCCGCACCGTATGGGGCGCGCTGCGCCGGCACCGCTGGCTGATCCTCGCCTGCCTGGCGGCGGGGCTGGGGATCGGCTTCATGCTGGTGTCCCGCATCGAGCCGTCGTTCCGGGCACAGGCGTCGCTGCAGGTGAGCCCGCCGCGCCCCGGGCTGCAGAGCGCCACGCCCGCCGTCGCCGTCCTTGAAGACGACAACATCGCCACCGACATCCTGGTGCTGCAGAGCCGCACGCTGGCCGAGGCGGTGGTGGACTCGCTACGCCTGCAGGTGACGGTGGCGAAGCCCGGCGGGGCGCGCCGCTCGTCCCTTCTCGCCGCCATGGCGGTGGGGCCGGACGTGCAGCCCGCCCGCTACCGCTTCGAGCGGCGGGAGGACCTGAGCTTCGACGTCACCGACGCGGAGAGCGGCGCCAGCATCGGCACCTTTGCGCCGGGGGCGGAGGTCAGGATCCCCGAGGGCGAGCTGGTGCTGGCGCGCACCGCGTCGCGCACTCCCGAGTTCGAGATCGCCATCGACTCGCGCCAGGGTGCCACCGCCGCGCTCCTCTCCGCGACGGACGTGTCGCAGCCGGACCGCAACGCCAGCGTCGTGAACATCCGGCACGAGGGGAGCGACCCCGAGCTGGTGCGCGACGTACCCAACGTGCTGGCGGCCAACTTCATCGCCATGCGGCGCGAGGTGCACAGCACCGAGGCGCGCACCACGGCGAACTTCCTGCGCGGGCAGCTGGGCACCATCAAGGCGCAGCTCACCGACGCGGAGAATCAGCTGCAGAGCTTCCGCGAGCAGGAGCAGGTGGTGGATCTGCCGGTGGAGGCGAGCACGCAGGTGGCGCGGCAGGCGCAGATGCAGGCGGACCGCGGGATGCTGGAGTCGGAGCGGGCCTCGCTGGGCGCCCTCATCAACCAGGCCCGCAACCAGACGCGCCGCCCTGGCGAGCCCTCGCCCTACCGCCAGCTGGTGGGCTTTCCGTCGCTGCTGCGCAACGAGGCCGCGTCGGAGATGCTGCGCTCGCTGACGGCGGTGGAGAGCCAGCGCGCGGAGCTGCTCACGCGGCGCAAGGAGCACGATCCGGACGTGGTGGCGCTCACGCAGCGCGCCCAGGCGCTGGAGGGGCAGCTCGCGTCGCTGGTGACGACGTACCAGCAGGGGCTCGCCAGCCAGGTGGGCTCCATCGACCGGACGCTCGGCACTTTTGAGCGGCGCATGGACCGCATCCCCGGCAAGCAGCTGGCGTATGCGCGGCTCTCGCGGCAGACGCGGGTGCTGGAGGAGACGTACGGGCTGCTGCAGACGCGCCTCAAGGAAGCGGAGATCACGCAGGCGGTGCAGGACCCGCGCGTGAGGGTCGTGGAGGCGGCGGAGCTTCCCATCAAGCCCGTCGGCTCGCACAAAGGGCTGCTTCTGGGGCTCACCGGCATCGCCGGGCTGCTTCTGGGGGTGGGCGCGGGGATGGTGCGCGAATACCGCGACGGCACCGTGCACAGCCGCGACGACGTGCAGGCCGCCACCGGCTTCCCCGTGCTCGGCTGGGTGCCGCGCATCGCGGAGCTCAAGGAGGCGGAGAAGCGCCCCGGCGCCCTGACGGCGGCGAAGCGGATGCTGACCTCCGGAGGCGGCACCGCGCTCGTCCCCGCGGGGGCGCTGCCGCTGCTGCCGGGCGGCGCCACCGGACCGTCGCCCGCGGCCGACGCCTACGAGTGGCTGCACCGGAACCTGCAGTTCGCCGAGCCGGACGCGGAGGTCAAGACGCTGGTGGTGAGCAGCCCCCTTCCCGGCGACGGCAAGAGCACCAGCGCGGCGGGGCTGGCGGTGACGCTGGCCCGGCGCGGGCTCAAGGTGCTGCTGATCGACGCGGACCTGCGCCGCGGAACCCTGAGCACCCGCATCGGGTCGCGCAAGCGCGGGCTGAGCGACCTGCTGGCGGGCAACGCGTCGTTCCAGCAGGTGCTGCGCACGGTGGACGTCGGGAATGGCAACGCGCTGCATTACATCCCCACAGGGGTCCTGCCCGCGGACTGCACGAGGCTCCTGGGCTCGGCGCGCGCGCAGGCGCTCATGGAATGGCTGCGGCAGAAGTACTATCTTGTGATCCTGGACACGCCGCCCATCAACGTCTTCGCGGACACCGCCGTGCTGGGCGGCTACGCGGACGCGGTGATGCTGGTGGCGCGGGCCGGGGTGACCCCCTTCGACGCCCTGGTGGAGTGTGCCGAGCAGTGCCGGCGGGCCCGCCTGCCGGTGCTGGGGACGCTGCTCAACGACATCGATCCCGATCGCGACCGCGAATACGACGCCGCCTACAAGTGGCAGTCGTACGCGCAATCGTACTACACGGCGTCGCAGGCGTAAACGATCCCCAGGGCACGCGTAATACGAACGGGCCAAAGTGGATCGGCTCATAATTTTACAGGGAAACACCCGCGGCAGATGGTACGGAATTCGCTTAGCCCCATAGCAAGGACGGACGCCGGAGAGGAATCCGGCGGCAGCAGCCTGGGCGTCGTCCGGCGCCCGGGCCCGCACCCGAGAAGAGCACACCCGCCGCGAGGCGGGGCCGCAGAGCCAGGGGTCTCACGGGCGCAGCAGCCCGGCGAGACAGCCCAGCCGCCGAAGGTGAGCGAGATGAGCACTCCAGTACTGAAAAGCCCCTTTCTTCGAGCGTTCCCCGGCGTCGGCCTCTTCCCGGCGCCGACGACCGCCGAGCTTCCGCCGCCCGCCACGGGGATCGCCGCCGCGAACCCGCCCGAGCGCAACGCGTTCACCCCGGAGCTGGGGGGGACGCTGGACACCTTTGCGGCGCTGGCGGTGCTGTTCACGGTGTGGGCAGTCGCCAACCTGCAGCAGCTTCCGGCGGGGATCGACGCCTTCCTCGCCCAGCAGGTGAGCGTCAAGAGCGCGGTGATGGTGGGCGGCTTCGCCCTCCTCTGGCCGCGCGTCCTGTCGCTGGCCGGGCTGTACGAGCCGGGCCCCTTCCGCCGGCGCGAAGACATCCTGCGCGTGCTCGCCGCCTGCACGGTGGGCGCGGTGCTGGCCTTCGTCTTCCCGCTGATGTCGCTGGAGCCCGCGCTGCGCGCGCAGACGGCGCTCTATTTCTGGATCGGCTCGGTGGGCGCCACGCTGGCCATCCGCGCGCCCTTCTGGACGCTGGTGGGCACCGCCCGCACCCGCACGGTGCGCCGCGTGATCGTGCTGGGGAGCGGCCCCCGCGCGCTGCGGGTGGCGCAGGAGATCCGCGCCAGCGGCGACGGGGTGGAGCTGCTGGGCTTCGTGGACTCCAACGACCACCACCTCAGCGAGAGCCTGGACGCGCCCAAGCTGGGGTCGCTGGACGAGCTGGAAGAGATCCTGATGCACCAGGTGGTGGACGAGGTGCTGATCGCCCTCCCCATCAAGTCGTGCTACGAGGAGATCCAGCACGCCATCGGCGTGTGCGAGCGCACCGGCACCGAGTCCAAGTACCTGGCCGACGTCTTCCAGGTCGCGGTGGCGCGCCCCCGCCTGGAGCACGGCGACCGGCTCTCGGTGGTGGCGATGAAGGTGTTCCACGACGACTACCGCCAGCAGATGAAGCGCGCGGCGGACTTCGTGTGCGCCGCCATCGGGCTGGTGCTGCTGGCGCCGCTGATGGTGGCCATCGCCGTCGCCATCAAGATGGACAGCCCGGGGCCGATCTTCTTTGCGCAGGAGCGCTACGGCCGCAACAAGCGCCGCTTCAAGATGTGGAAGTTCCGCACGATGGTGCCCAACGCGGAAGTGCTGCAGAAGCTGCTGGAGTCGCAGAACGAGGCGATCGGGCCGGCGTTCAAGATCCGCAACGACCCGCGGGTGACGGCGGTGGGCCGCTTCCTGCGCAAGACCTCGCTGGACGAGCTTCCGCAGCTCATCAACGTGCTGCGCGGCGACATGTCGCTGGTGGGCCCGCGCCCCATGGCCGTGCGCGACGTGCAGCTCTTCGACCAGGCGTGGTTCATGCGCCGGTTCAGCGCCCCTCCGGGAATGACGGGGCTGTGGCAGGTGAGCGGGCGCAGCAACCTGGGCTTCGACGACTGGGTCACGCTGGACCTGAAGTACATCGACGAGTGGTCGCTCGGGCTGGACATGAAGATCCTGGCCAAGACGATTCCCACCGTGCTGCGCGGGGTGGGGGCGAGCTAGCCCCCACCGCACTGCCATGACAGAAGTGTTTCCGGCATGAGCGGCCCGGCACCGGAGCCTGGCCGCGGCTCGCTTCGTGAGCGCGGCGCCGAGCTGCGCGACCGCCTCAAGGGAAGCTCGCTGGCGCGCGGCACCTGGTCCATGCTCCTGGGCTACGGCTGCCGCTCGCTCGTGCAGACCGCGTATTTCATCCTCATAGCCCGCGCGCTGGAGGCGGACGGGTACGGCGCCTTCGTGGGCGTGGTGGCGCTGGCCGGCGTGCTGGTGCCGTTCGCCAGCTGGGGGACGGGGCAGCTCCTGATCCAGGACGTGGCGCGCGACCCGGGGCAGTTCGCGAAGCGGTGGGGGAACGCGCTGGCCGTCACCACCGTCTCGGGGCTTCTCCTCTGCGTGGCCCTGCTGGCGCTCTCGCGCTGGGCGCTCCCGGCGTCGATTTCCATCTGGCTCGTGGTGACCATCGCCGTCTCGGAACTGGTGTTCGCGCGGCTCACGGACATCGCGAGCCAGGCGTTCTGGGCGCTCGGGCGACTCAAGCGCACGGCCGCGATCTACGTGTGGATGGTAGTGGCACGCCTCGCGGCGGCGCTGGCGATGCTGGCGGTGGTGCCCTCCCCGACGCCGCAGGCCTGGGGGGTGGGCTACCTCGCCAGCTCCGCGTTCGCGGCGGTGCTCGCGCTGCTGCTGGTCCACCGCGAACTTGGCCCGCCGGACTTCTCCGAGGCCGGGGTGCCGCGTTTCAGGGAGGGGTTCTACTTCTCGGTTGGGCAGTCCGCCGGCGGGATCTACAGCGAGATCGACAAGACGATGCTGGCCCGGCTCGCGACGCTGAACGCGGCGGGCGCCTACGGCGCGGCGTACCGCATCCTCGACGTGGCAGTCGCGCCGCTGCTGTCGCTGCTGATCGCCTCGTACACACAGTTTTTTCGCAGCGGCACGGCGGGGGTGAGCGGCACGGTTCGGTTCGCAAAGAGGCTCCTTCCCATCGCCAGCGGCTACGGGGTGCTTGTGGGGGTGGGGCTTTTCCTCTTCGCGCCGCTGGGGCCGTACCTGCTCGGCGAAGGGTACGCGGACACTGCGGGCGCGCTCCGCTGGCTGGCGCTCCTCCCCGTTCTGCGCGCGGTACAGTATTTGGGCGCCGACACGCTTACCGGCGCGGGGAAGCAGGGGCTGCGGAGCGCGCTGTA
>JAUJMI010000099.1:8752-10183 GCA_030446945.1 Longimicrobium sp.
TGGGCGCCGACACGCTTACCGGCGCGGGGAAGCAGGGGCTGCGGAGCGCGCTGTACGTGGTGGCCGCCGTGGTGAACGTGTCGCTCAACCTGTGGCTGATTCCGCTCTACTCCTGGCGTGGCGCGGCGTGGGCGAGCGTGGTTACGGACGGGCTGCTCGCGCTGCTGGTGTGGTGCGTCGTGATCTGGCTGTACCGGGCCGAGCAGGGGGCGGCGCAGGCGGGGTCGGTGTTCGGGGCGCCGGCCGAGGTAAAGTGCTAAGTGCTTAAGTGCCAAGTGCCAAGTCCTGAACTGCACCGGGTAGCTCTGGGGACTTAGCGCTTGGGGACTCCCGGTTCTGTTTGGTTTTCGGGGCCGAACCTTTTGAACGGTATCTCGATGGGCAACGATGCGGGTGTGACGCTGCAGGTGAGCGTAGCGCCTTCGGATGCGCGGTATGCCGGCGAGACGATCGCTCACCAGCTCCGCCAGGTTGGGGGACAGGTGCAGGAGGTCCTGTTCACCATCGACACGCATCGCGGCGGACGCGGCGGCGCGCGGGGGTCGCAGCCGGAGCACGCGCTGGAGCGGATGCTCGAGCCGCTGTGCGCGCGGCACCCGAACGCCCGGTTCATCTACGTCGACTACTCTCCCGAGACGATGGCCCAGGTGGGGTCGGCGTATTTCGGCGGCCGCGAGCTGCCGCTCAAGGATTTCAAGGGGACGCCCATCTACCCCTACTTTTACGCCCTGCACGCCGCCCGTAACGACTACGTGTTTCACCTGGATGCGGACATGATGCTGGGCGGCGGGAACATCAGATGGTGCCGCGAGGCCGTGCAGGTGCTCCAGGAGCAGCCCGGCGTGCTGGCCTGCAACCCGCTCCCGGGCCCCCCGACCGCTGACGGCCTGCTGCGCTCCCAGAGGTCGAACCCGGAGCGGGGCCTCGGGCGACGCGCCTTTCGGTTCGAACACCTCAGCACACGCATCTTCATCATGGACCGCCGGACGCTAGCGAAGCATTTCCGGGGCGAGCGCATCCACATGCGGCGGCCCTTCCGGTCCGTCGCGAAGGCGATCGTGACGGGGCACACCACACACGAGTGCATCGAGGACACGGTCACCCGCATGATGCAGGAGCGGTCGCTGCGCCGCGTGGACTTCGCGGGCGATGAGCCGGGGCTCTGGTCGGGGCACCCGCCGGTGCGCGGCGAGCGTTACTTCCGCCTGCTCCCCGAGCTCCTCCGCTGCGTGGAACAGGGCGATGTGCCGGAGGTGCAGCGCGGCGAGTTCGAGCTGCAGGAGGCGATGCTCGACTGGATGGAAGCCCGCGCGCCGGTGGGGGTGTAGCGGTGCAGCACACGGCCGAGGCGGGTGCGGCGCGGCGCGTGGCGATCTGCGTGGCCACCTTTCAGCGCCCGGTGGGCTTGCGCAGGTGCCTGGAGGCGATCGC
>JAUJMI010000485.1 GCA_030446945.1 Longimicrobium sp.
CCCACGAAGCGGCCTTCCTCCCCCGCACCAAGCTCAGCTACGTCAACCTCCCGGGAATCCTGAGCGACGGGAAGCGCGACCGCGCGGCGCGCGTGTCCGGGTTCGTGTGCATCCAGCTGGGGGAGCGGTGCTACCTGATCTTCCTGCGCAACGGCGAGCCCTTCCACTCCGCCCGTCTGCAGGCGGGGGAGGGGCGTGGGGCCGCTGCGCTTTCGGAGGTACTGCGCATCGCGGCGACCGAGTGCGAGCGCGGCGAGGCGGGGCAGATCGGGTACTTCGGCGCGCCGGAGGCCCAGCTCCAGGCCATGCTCGCCACGCTGGTGCAGGAGCCGGTGGAGTGGGCCTCTTCGGTGGATTGCACGCGCCCCGAGCTCCTCTTCCCACACCTGCGCCAGCGGCACTTCACCGGCGTGCTGGAGCTCTGCGCGGCAGGACGCCACCACTACATGATCTTCGAGGAAGGCGTCTTCCGCTCCGGCTACTTTACGGAGCGCGCCGGCGCCGTGTCCGTCCCGGATTTCGTGCGCTCCGTCTTCGGGGCGGCGGGGGGCGCGCCGCGGGTGATTCCGTACCCCGCGCTCGGCACCCTCCCCGTGCAGGCCGGCCCCGGGCTGGTGGACCTCTACCGCCGCTTGGTGGGCGGCATCCTGCGCGAGCTGTCCGTGGCGCTCGGGCGTGACGCGGCCATGGCGATGCTGCGCGACGCGCAGACGGAAGTGGGTGGCCGGCTCCCCGCCGCCCGCGCCTTCCACGTGACCGACGAGGGACGCGTCGCCGGCGACCCCGTGGCCTCGCCGGAGGGGCTCACCGAGGCGGTGGCGGGCTGGCTGACCGCCGCGCTGATCGCCGGGTCGCGCCACGACGGCGTGGACCCGGCCGCGATGGTGGAGCGGGTGGCGCGCGACAGCCGCTTCGTGCTCCAGGAGCACGGCTTCTTCGAGCGCCTCCCCTGGGCGGTGTCGCTGTAGTGGCGGCGCTCTACGTCGTCTCTACCCCGATCGGCAACCTGGGCGACATCACCCGCCGCGCCGTCGAGGTCCTGGGCACCGTGGACGTGGTGCTGGCCGAGGACACCCGCCGCACCTCCATCCTCCTCCGCCACCTGGGAATCCAGACGCGCCTGGTCTCCGCGCACGAGCACAACGAGGCCGGCCGCGCCGCCTCCGTCGTCGCCATGCTGGGGGAGGGGAAGAAGGTGGCGCTCGTCTCCGACGCAGGCACCCCGCTCCTTTCCGACCCCGGCGCCCGCATCGTGCGCGAAGTGGTCGCCGCCGGCCACGAGGTGATCCCCATCCCCGGCGCCTCCGCGCTTCTCGCCGCGCTGGTGGCCTCCGGCATCGAGGCGGACACCTTCACCTTTCTCGGTTTCCCGCCGCGCAAGGGCCCCGAGCGCGCCGAGCTGCTGGAGGAGGTCGCCTCCTCACGCCGCGCATCGGTGCTCTACGAGTCCCCCCACCGCGTCGCGAAGCTCCTCGTCGACATCGCCGAGGCCGCGGGGGCGGAGCGGCGCGTGGCGGTCGCGCGCGAGCTCACGAAGATGCACGAGGAGTTCTTTCGCGGCACCGCCGCTGACGCCGCCCTCCACTTCTCCGCCGACGAGGTGCTGGGCGAGATCGTGGTGGCCGTCGCCGGACGCACCGTCGATGCCCCCGCCGAAGGCGCGGTGGACGAGCTCGCCGCGCGCTCCATGGCCGACGCGCTCCTCGCCCAGGGCCAGTCGCCCAGCGGCATCGCAAAGGAGCTCCGCCGCCGCCTGGGCATCGCCCGCAACGACGCGTACCGAATCGCCCAGGAAGCGGCCGGCGAGTAGCCAGAAGATCCGCGACTCGTCACGCCCCCCTGAAAAACCGCTCGGCCCCTCGCCGGCGTACCATCTCCCGGAAGCGTACCCATTCCGTGGAGATCCTGATGCGATTTGCCCGAATCATGACGACGCTGGTGGTGCTGGCGTCCGCGCCGGCTGCCGCGCAGCCGGTGAGCCACGCCGCCTTCGACCGGCTGCTGAACGCCCACGTGCGCAACGGGCTGGTGGACTACGACGCCTTCGCACGCTCGGCCGAGTTCCAGGGGTATCTGCGCGCCCTGGCCGCGGCGAATCCCGCCGGGATGTCGCGCAACGACCAGCTCGCCTACTGGATCAACTCGTACAACGCCTTCACCATCCAGCTCATCAACAAGCACGGGGAGCGCGAGTCGATCCGCAACATCAACCGCACCCTGGGGCTCGTGCGGGGGTACGGCCCCTGGAAAGAGCCGATCGTGCGCGCCGGCGGCCGCACCTACACGCTGGACCACGTGGAGCAGGAGATCCTCCGCAAGCGCCTGCGCGAGCCCAGGATCCACTTTGCGCTGGTGTGCGCCGCCCGCGGCTGCCCACCGCTGCGCCGCGAGGCGTACACCGGCGCCCGGATCGAGGAGCAGCTCGACGACCAGGCGCGCATCTTCCTCGCCCGCACTCCGGCCAAGAACCGCGTGGACGTGCCGAACCGGACGCTCTACGCCAGCCAGGTCTTCCAGTTCCGCGACTACGAGGACGACTTCGGCGGTACCCCGGCCGCGATCGGCCGCTACATCGCCTCTTACCTCCCTGACGGGCCCGAGAAGCGGCTCCTCCTCTCCGGCGACTTCCGCATCCGCTACACCCCGTACGACTGGTCGCTGAACATCCAGCCCCGCTGAGACGGCACGGGAGGCGGAGGTCGAGGCCGCGCCGGGGGGGCAGACGCGCAGGTCTGCGCCTACGGGCTACGTGTGACGGGCGGCGACCGAGGTGGGGGAGAGGGC
>JAUJMI010000486.1 GCA_030446945.1 Longimicrobium sp.
CCCCCCCGGCACAGTTGGTGTCCCCCAGGGGGCCTGTCTTGGCGCTGGGGCCCCACACAACCACCCGCGGGGGCCCCCACTCGGCGTTGGTTTCAACGCCAATCGTGGAGCACTAGTGGGACTCGCACTCCCCGGCGGGTTGGGTGTTGTGGGGGGGGAGTTTGGCGGGGGGGGGTTCTTAAAACGCCGGGGGGGGGCGGGCGATCGGCGCCGCCCCCGCTTCGTTGTCAGCCAGACTTACGGAAAGGATCGCGAATGAGTAACCGAGCGGCTGCGTTACCACACGATTCCCACGGCCGCTCCCTCAACTCACCGCTGGCCACACCTGAGTGTGACCCGAGCAGCGCCTTTTACCACGTCCACAGCTTCTTTCACGACTGGCGGAGGCCGCTGGTTCGCCACCTCACTGGCCGCAGCGAAGATCTCAGCGCGAAAATCGGATCGGAGAGGTTCCCCATGAGGCGCGTCCCCAGTCGAAAACAACCGGAGAAAGCCGTCCCTCCGCAACTTCTTCGTACGTGGGCCGGGAACTCGGATCGAGCAGGCCCAAACCCTGCGCTCACGACCTCGTCCAGCTCACGAGAACGTGCCGTCTCGTGTCTGGGAACCTTCAGTAGTTCTGCGATGACACGTCCTCCGTGACCGCCGCACGCCGCGATCCCGCCCAGTGCCCGGCTACGCTTGTCGGCTGGCGATGCAGGACATCACGCCGCCGTGCTCCTGCCACGCACCAGGCGATCCGACCAGTCTTGCGCGCGCTGCGGTGCAAATTTAACTTGCGAAAACGTACCCCTTCCTCTTCCTTCAGGCTGTTCGCCTACGGACTCGTTGTGCCCCGACTCACGCCAGTGTCGCGGCTCGGCGAAACGACGGCACTCGCCCGGAGCGGCTGGCCGTGTTGCAGCCGCCCCGTCTCAGCACCCCCTCCCGGTTCCGGGAGACCGTTCCGTCACCATTGCACGGAGAAGCACATGCAGCTCGGTTCTTGTTCGGCTCCGCCCACCGGCAGCCTTGCCCCGGGACACGTGCGGAGGGCCTGGATCTCGTTGGCCGTCGCCGTATGTTTCGCGTCGTCTGCGGTGGCCGCCCAGGAAGGCGTGGTGGCGGGGGCGGTGATCAGCGCGCAGTCGCAACGCCCCCTGGCCGGTGCGCAGGTAACGGTGGAGGGGAGTGGGCGTCGGGCGGTCACCGATGCGCGCGGCGGGTTCCGCATCACGGGGCTGGAGGGCTCCGTGGCCCGTCTGCGGGTGGCGCTGATCGGCTACCAGCCGGCGGTGCGAACCGCCCGCGTGGGGGACACCGGGGTCCGGGTGGCGCTGGCGGAGGCGGCGGTCGCGCTGGACGCGGTGGTCGTTACCGGCACCGCCGGCGGCACGGAGAAGCGCGCGCTCGGGAACGCCGTAGCCACCATCAACGCCGCCGAGGTGGTGGACAAGGCCCCCGTCAACAACGTGCAGCAGCTCCTCAACGGGCGCGCGCCGGGGGTGGTCATCCAGCCCGGCTCCGGCTCCGTGGGGACGGGTGCACGGATCCGCATCCGCGGCGCGTCCAGCTTCTCGCTTAGCAACGAGCCGCTGATCTACGTGGACGGTGTGCGCATCAACAACGCCCCCGCCACGGGCCCGACCAACCAGGGCTTCGGGTCGTCCAGCATCTCGCGGCTCAACGACATCAATCCGGAGGACATCGCCAGCATCGAGGTGCTGAAGGGGCCGGCCGCCGCCACCCTGTACGGCACCGAGGCGTCCAACGGGGTGATCCAGATCATCACCAAGCGCGGCGCCGCCGGGAGCACGCGCTGGGACCTGAGCATCAAGCAGGGGAGCAACTACCTGCAAAACCCGGAAGGGCGGTTCCAGACCAACTACCAGACGGCCCAGCGTCCCGGTGCCCCCGCCGGCGTCCGCGACACCCTGTCGGTGGACATCGTCGAGCTGGAGAACGAGCGCGGGATGCCCATCTTCCGCACCGGCCACCTGCAGGAGTACGACCTGGGAATCAGCGGCGGATCGGAGCGTTTCCGCTTCTTCGCGGCAGGCGGGTTCGAGCGCAGCGAGGGCGCCGAACGGAGCAACGACCTGCGCCGCTACAACACGCGCCTCAACCTGAACATCGCACCCTCTCCGCGGCTCACGCTGGACCTGGGGATGGGGTACGTGAGCGGGCGAACCAACCTGGCCGCCGAGGCCGGGTTCGGCGGGCGCGTGTTCTCGACCGTTCTCGCCAATCCGGCGAACCTGGCGGACAGTATCCGGCGCGGATTCCACAGCGGCACTCCCGAGCAGTACGACGAGCTCTACAACTTCTGGCAGGACATCGGCCGCTTCACCGCCTCGGCGCAAATCAACAGCCAGACGACCTCGTGGCTGCAGCAGCGCCTCAGCTTCGGCGCCGACCTCACGCGCGAGCAGAACGTCACCTTCCTGCCGAGGATCGAGGCCGACCGCATCCAGCGCTTCGCGGTGTTCGGCTCCGAAGCGCTGGGGCGAAAGGACGTCACCGACCGGGATCTGCGGTACCGAACGGTGGACTACAGCGCTACCGCCTCGCTCGACCTGACGCCGGCGATTACTTCGCGCACCTCGGTGGGAGGGCAGTACTACCGGACGTCGAGTGCGTACGTGAACGCCTACGGCGAGGTGTTCCCCGTGGCGGGGCTGAGCGCAATCCAGGCGACGACGCAGAACCGCCGCAACGACGAAGACGCCGAGCAGGACGTGACGGTGGGGATCTTCGGGCAGCAGCAGTTCGGGCTCAACGAGCGCCTGTTCGT
>JAUJMI010000487.1 GCA_030446945.1 Longimicrobium sp.
CCCCCTCTCCCGATAACAGGAGAGGCTGCGCCTCTGTTATCGAGAGAGGGGGCGGGATCTCGTTCGCATCGGCGGGGATCCCGCCTCGCGGATTCCCCCGTTCCCCGGCCCTCTCGGAAAGGCCGCCGCCCGCGCCAATGCCCGCGATCTCCCCCTCCCCCAGGCTGTTTTTGGGCGAGGGGATGCGTCGCGGAGCGACGCTGGGGGAGAGGGCCCCTCACGGCTGATGCCAGCCCCGCTTGTCTTCCCCCATCAGCGGGTCCGCCCCCTCAGGCCCCCAGCTCCCGGCGGGGTAGCCCTCGGGCTCGCCGCCGGCTTCCCAGCGCTCCAGGATGGGCGTGACCAGCGTCCAGGCGGCCTCCACCTCGTCGCGGCGGGCGAAGAGGGTGGCGTCGCCGAGCATGGCGTCCAGCAGGAGGCGCTGGTACGCCTCGGGGGACTCGGCGCCGCCGAAGGCGGTGGCGTAGTCGAAATCCATGCTGACGGGCTGCATCCGCCCGGTGAGGCCGGGGACCTTGGCCTCGAAGAAGAGCGAGATCCCCTCCCTGGGCTGGATGCGCAGGACCAGCGCGTTGGGCGCGGGAAGGTCATTCTCCACCAGGTCCATCACCGGGTGCGGCGCCGGGCGGAAGGCGACCACCACCTCCGTCGCCTTGGCCGGGAGGCGCTTCCCCGTGCGCAGGTAGAACGGGACCCCCGCCCAGCGCCAGTTCTCCACCTGCAGGCGCAGCGCCGCGTAGGTCTCGGTGCGCGAATCGGGGGCGGCGCCTTCCTCGTCGCGGTAGCCGCGGCCCGCCTCGCCGGCGGTGTACTGGCCGCGGACGGTCTCGCGGTCGATGTCCTCACCCAGCAGCGGGCGGATGGAGCGGAGCACCTTGACCTTCTCGTTGCGCACCGAGTCCGCGTCGTACGATGCGGGGGGCTCCATCGCCACCAGCGTAAGGATCTGCAGGAGGTGGCTCTGCACCATGTCGCGCAGGGCGCCGCTCTTTTCGTAGTAGTCCGCGCGCTGCTCCAGCCCGACCGTTTCCGCCACGGTGATCTGCACGTGGTCGATGTGGCTGCGCGTCCACAGCGGCTCCCACACCGAGTTGCCGAAGCGGAAGACCATCAGGTTCTGGAGCGTCTCCTTCCCCAGGTAGTGGTCGATGCGAAAGATCTGCCGCTCGTCGTAGACCTCCAGCAGCGCCAGGTTCAGCTCGCGCGCCGACGCCACGTCGCGGCCGAAAGGCTTCTCCACGATAGCGCGCGTCCAGCAGGGGCAGTCCGGCGGGCAGATGAGCCCCGACTTCCCCAGGTCGCGCGAGATCTCGTCCACCACCCGCGGGGGGACGGCGTAGTAGAAGAGGCGGTTGCCGGGGATGCCGAACTCCTGGTCGATCGCCTGGAGCTGCGTCCTGAGCCGCTCGAAGCCCTCCTCGTCGTCGAAGACGTGGCTTCCGAAGAAGAGCCGCCGGCCGAAATCGGCCCACTCCTCCTCGGTGGCGGCCGTGGCGAACTCGCCGAGCGCGGCGCGGGCGCGGCGGCGGTACTCCTCGTCGTCCATCTGCTCGCGCGCCACGCCCACCACCGCGAACGCCTCGGGGAGGAGCTTCTGCTGCCAGAGGCGAAAGAGCGCGGGGATCAGCTTGCGGCGCGCCAGGTCGCCCGTGCCGCCAAAGATCACCATCACCAGCGGCTGCGGAACGCGGACGTTCGAGAGCGCCTTGCGCAGCGGCGAGGCGGAGGCGGCTCTTGCCCCCGCCGCGGCGGGCGACGCGGTGCTCACCTGGGCTCCGCCGGCTCGGCCGCCTTGATGGCGTGCCCACCGAACTGGTTGCGGAGCGCGGCCAGCACCTGCGCGCCGTAGCTCTCGTCCTGCCGGCTGGCGAAGCGGGCCATCAGCGACAGGGTGATGACGGGCGCGGGTACGTCCAGGTCGATTGCGGCCTGCACCGTCCAGCGCCCCTCGCCGGAGTCGGCCACCCAGCCGCGGATGCGCTCCAGCTCCTGCCCCTCGGCGGCGTAGGCGCGCTCCAGCAGCTCCAGGAGCCACGACCTCACCACGCTCCCGTGCTGCCAGAGCCCGGCGATGCGCTGCAGGTCGAGCGGGAACTCGGACTTCTTGAGGATCTCGAAGCCCTCCGCGTACGCCTGCATCAGGCCGTACTCGATGCCGTTGTGAACCATCTTGGTGAAGTGCCCCGCCCCGCTCGGCCCCACGTGCTCGTACCCGTTCTCCGGCGCCAGCGTGCGGAAGGCGGGCTCGCAGATCCGCACCGCCTCGTCCGGCCCGCCCACCATCAGGCAGTAGCCGTTCTCCAGCCCCCACACGCCGCCGCTGGTCCCCGCGTCGATCAGGTGGATGCCGCGCGCGCCCAGCTCTGCCCCGCGCCGCTTGGTGTCGTGGAAGTTGGAGTTGCCCCCGTCGATCAGCACGTCGCCGGGCCCCATCACGTCGGCGAGCGAGCGCAGGGTCTGCTCCGTGGGATCGCCTGCGGGGACCATCACCCACACCACGTGCGGCGCCTGGAGGGCGCCCACCAGCTCCGCCAGCGACCCGGCCGGCGTGGCGCCGGCGCCGGCCACGTTTTGGACCGCCGCGGCGTTGTGGTCGAACACCGCCACCTCGTGCCCGCCGCTGATGAGGCGCTGCTCCATGTTGCCGCCCCTCTTCCCGAGCCCCACCATCCCGAGCCGCCTCCGCCCCTCCGCGTGTGCTGGTGTACGCCGGCCGCGCGCCGTGCGCGGCAGCGCTGCACCTACGCACCCCCGGCGGG
>JAUJMI010000100.1 GCA_030446945.1 Longimicrobium sp.
CAGCCCCCCCACTTCCACCATCACGCGCGTGTATGTGGCGGCACCGGCCATACGCTCCTCCTTGGGAGACAGGGTTGTGCGGGAGCGCTCCGCCCCCGGCATGTCGGTTCGCGGCGCGGCTCCTCATGCGCCGCTCGCTTCTCGTCCGGTGGGGTCGCGGTCACCCGCCGGTCCATCCATGGAGCCACTCCAGCAGCCGCCGGATGGCTCCGCGCGTCCCGCGGCCGGGCTCCGCGGCGCGCGCCTCCGTGCGCAGGCGGACGCGGGGCGCCGTCACTGCTGCACGTCTTCCCTCGCGTCCTGAAAAGGGGGTGTGTCGATCTTGAGAACGAACTGCTCTGCCGGCCCCACCGGCACCACTTCCAGGTTGATGTCCAGCACGCCGCGCGCGAACTTCGCCTCGTCCATGTCGATGTCCAGGTCGAAGTTGTAGATCGTCCCCTTGCGCTTCTCGCTGTCCAGGAACTCCTCGATGGGGTTCCTCACCTGCTCCTTCACCAGGTCGCGCGTCAGCCGCTGCTCGGCCACGCGCCGCAGGTACACGGCGATGCGCCGCTCCAGGTAGCGCAGCACGCGGTACGAGGTGAAGAACTTGAGCACGCCGTCGGGGTCGTGCGCCTGCGATCGGCTCCCCACGAAGCAGAGCTGGTTGTCCTCGTTGCGGATGATGGTGACGATCTGCCGCTCCATCGACAGGTGCTCCATCTGCGAGATGCGCGGCTCGATGCGGGCGCGCTCGGCCCCGCGTAGCTGGCCGAAGATCATCCCCACCGGCCCCTGCGCGATCCCGCCGCCCGAAGTGCGGTCCGTCCGCGCCAGCGCGCCGGCGAAGAGGAGAGAAGCGGGCCCGTACAGGTCGGCGTCGCCCTCGCCGTCCTCGAACCAGTGGCGGTCGCGCAGCTTCACCCAGCCGGCCACCACCACGTCGGCGGCGGCGCGGTCCTCGGCGCGCTTCAGGAACTCGTAGGCGCCGCCGTCGGTGCGGAACTGGTCGCTCAGCGCGCGGAAGGAGGGCTCGTCGCGCAGGTCGCCCACCAGCAGCATCCCCCACTGGCCGGCGATCTCCTCCAGCCGCACGCGCACCCGGTCCGGCACGTAGCCGGGCACCACCAGGTTGCAGATGAACTGCCGGAAGTTGAACGAGTCGTTGCGGCTCTGCACGAATTCGTCGACTGCCGCGATGGTGGACGAGCCGACGT
The DNA here is from genome assembly GCA_030446945.1 of Longimicrobium sp. GTDB lineage: Bacteria > Gemmatimonadota > Gemmatimonadetes > Longimicrobiales > Longimicrobiaceae > Longimicrobium. The sequence continues at coordinate 1,200 of JAUJMI010000100.1, forward strand.
CGTTGAGGATGGCTGAGGTGTCCGCGTTGAAGAGGTAGAACTCCACCGGCGGGCGCTGCACCTGGTCGCGCACCTCGGCGTTGTCGAAGAACAGGTTCAGCAGCCGGTAGCTGCGCTCCAGCGGGCGGATCTGCTCGTACAGCTCGCCCAGCACCTGGTCGCGGACCCGCTCGGCGGCCTCGATCGCGCAGTCCAGCCGGGCCAGCGCCTGCTCGTGGCCGTCCGTCGCGCGGAGCAGCTCACTGAAGGAGGTGACGCGGTCGAGGAACTGTGCCGCCGTCCGCGGCGTGAAGATCTCGGTGAGCGCGGTGCGCGGGGGCGCGGGGTGGATGACGTTGAAGATCTCCTCGATTGCCTTCCCCGCCTGCCGCTGCCCGATGATTTCGTGCGCGGTGAGAACCTGCGTCTCGATCGTGCTCATCCTTCACCTCCGCGGGCGATGCGTCGGAGCTGCTCCTGGAAGTCGGTGACCGCGCCGACAATCTCGCGGCGCTGCTCCTCGTTTTCCCAGGCGCGCTTCACCGATAGGACGCTGAAGCGCTCGCGCATGCGGTGCAGCATGTCGATTCGGCTCTGGAGATCGGCCAGGTCGTTGCGCTTCCCCCGCTCGCGGGAGCGAATCTGCCTGGGATCGAAGTCGCGCAGCGAGCGGAACTCCAGTTCCGCCGCGAACTCCGCTCCGTCGTCGCCGACGGTGGTGCGGAAGTCGAGGCGCGGGGCGAACTTCTCGAACGCCTCCGCGAGGCTCGCCACCCTGGTGGGCTGCTCGTCTTCCGGGGCTTCGCTCCCCACGCGGTCCGCCGTCATGGGGAGGATGGCGGCGGTGGTGTCCGTGGGCACCTCGCGCGGCGCCGACCGCACCCCGGCGCGGGTGACTTTCACTACCGGCATGGCTGGCTCTCCTTGGTCCGGATGTGGGCCGGGATCGCAGGAAAAGGATGCGCCCCGCTTTTGGTGGCGCGGTGGGAACTGCAGGGCCGGTGCGCTCATCCGCTCCGCACAACGATGCGGCGGACGAGTGCGGCGGTGACGTCGCTCGGGCGGCGCGGGGGTGCCTCGCGAACACCCGCTCGGATGCCGCTGCCCTCGGAAGCCCTCCGCGGCAGGGGCGTCGCGACAGGCGCCCGGCGCACGGGCCAGATCAGGGGCGGCACGATCCACCAGAGGACCGCCAGGAGTGCGGCCAGGATGGCGTACACCGGCAGGGTGCCGCCGGCCGGCGGCTCGTCTCGCATCGCGGCGAGTGCGGCGAGCGGACGGGACGGGCTCGCCACTCCGGCGAAGGCGGGGAGCGCCATCAGCGGCGGGCGCCAGCGCGCAGTGTGCGGTGGACCCGCCGTGCCGCCGACGGCGTGCTCGACACGAATCGCCGCTTCGCCGCGGGCCAGGCGGGCGCGCGCATCGGCCGGGAGGACCGCCGTCACCTGCTGGGTGGATGCGAGGGAGCCGCGCAGCTCGCCCAGCGTGCGGCCCAGGCGAACGGGGTCGAAGGCCACCGTGTACGGCGTTCCCATCGGCCCGGCGAGCGCGGCGAGCTCGCCCGCGTCCACGCCGTTGCCGATCCCCACCATCCACACCGGGACGCCGCCGCGGCGCACCGCATCGACGGCTCGTTCGCGCCCCTGCGGGCCTGCCAGCAGCCCCGGATCGTCACCGGGGTGGCCGACGTCGTTGCGGCCGTCGGTGAGCACCAGTAGGACTCCCCGCGCTCGGTTCGGCGCGGCTCCGAGGCGCGCCGCCAGCACTTCCGCGCCGGTGGCGACGGCGCTGTAGAGGCCGGTGTTTCCCGCGGGGGCCGGGAGGCCGTCCATCCCGACTTCCGCCTGGGCGGGGGTGCCGAAGCGCGCACCGCGGATCCCGGCGGTCACGTCGCGGCTGCCAAAGGGCGCCACCGCCACCTCGCTCGCGCCCAGCCCGCGCAGGAAGGCGCGGAGGGCGGAACGCGTCTGCTGCATCCCCTCCCCGGCCATGCTCCCGCTGACGTCGAACAGCACCAGGAGGACGAGGGGGCGCGCCGCGTTGGCCGTGCGGACGTCCACCTCGCGGAACGGGACCGCGCCCGCCGCGCCGCTCCACCGCGCCGAATCGCCCGTGCCGAGCGCCTGCGCCGCCGCGGGTGTGAGATCCACGTGCGTCCGGAAACAGGGTATGGAGCGGCCTGCTACGCAGCGAACCAGCTCCGGCTGCGCGGATGCGGGGCTCGACAACGCCGCGAGGATCGCGACGGTGCTCAAACGCGCGCTCGTCACGGGCGGGGCTCCCTCAGACGGCGGAAGCGGAGGCGGACTCCGTCCAGCTCCACCGCGTCGCCGTTGCGCAGGTCGTGCGGGCCCTGGAGCGGGAGGCCCGCCACTCTCACCGGCCCGTCGCCGGGGGTGAGCTGGCAGCGTCCGGAGTCACAGCGGAGGACGGCAGCGCCCGGAAGCGCGACCGCGCGTCCGTCCTCCAGCGCCCACTCGCGTATGTGCAACAGTGTCATCCGTCCCCGTTCGTCGCCGTCGGTGCCGAGGACCGCCTGCGCCCGCCCAAGCGCGGGGGTGTGCAGTCCGCTTCCGAGTGCCGCGCCCACCACCGCGAAGCCCAGCGCCTGCCAGATCTCAGCGGGTCCGGCGGCGGAGAAGAGGAGGGCTCCCGCCGCGCCCGCCGCGAGGCCGAACGCGGCCCCGTCCAACGCCTTCCGCACCCCGCCCGCTTCCAGCAGCCCCAGCGCCCCGCCGATCCCCGCGGCGACCATCGCCCACAAGACCGCCCGTAGAAGTAGATACCCCGGGTCGAGCACCTCGCCGAGCACGGTTCCCACCATCGCGCCAACTCCGCCACCGACCGCACCCACCGCGATGCCGCTGGCCGCGCCGAGCCACACGCGCGCCCCTTTGCGCACCGCCGCGGCCGCGCGCACGCCCAACCCCGTGCCGGCACCGAGGAGCGCGGCGGCGGCTAGGTCGAGGGTGCGGTAGCTGGGAAGCCAGGGGCCCAGGTCGGTGAGCGTGGACGCGGCGAGCCAGCCGAGCAGCGCGCCCGCCGCGCCGGCCAGCGGGGCGGCGTACGCGGAGCGCGGGAAGTACGGCGCGAGTGGCGGCTCGGGCACGGCGGCGGGGGCGCGGGCCGGGCGCGGCCGCATGCGAAGCTCCAGCGGCCGGTCCGGGGTGACGCCGAGCGCTGCGGGCGAGCGGTCGAGCTCCATGTCGGAGCCGTTCCAGTAGACGCCCAGCTCGTCGCGCGGGCCGCCGCTCAGCAGCAGGCCGCGCTGGCGCATCTCCGCCAGGATCTGGTGCACCTGCGGCCCCAGCGACCGCTCGGGATCGAGCGTGAAGCGGAGGCGCCTGGGACCCTCGGCGGTGGCGAACTCGACGGCGTAGGCGGGCATGGATTCGCGTAGGGAGGGTTCTGGGGACGGACAGCGGTGGCGGGATCGGCGTAAAGGCGCGGAATTTGGCCCCGCCGCTGGTCGCCGGGGGCTGAAGCCCCCGGCTGGAACCACGGGAAGGCGGCCAAAGCGGGCTCGAGAAACGCGGCACTGGACCCGGAGTCCGCGCAGGCGGTCGTTGCAGCGGCCTTCATTCGCTCCTGGAATGCCGCTCCCGAAATGCGCCTGCTGGTCTGCCGCTTTTGACGTTCGCTCCTGGAACGAGTTCCTTGCCGATCATTCACTGCACCGTCCACCGGTCCCGCCGGTTCGGGAAGCGGTCGACGTGGAGGTGAAGGCCGGTGCCGGCGCGCTCGGAGAGGCCGGCCGCGTGGGCGCTGCGGATCTGGGCGCGGAGGATGGCGTCGTCCGAGAAGTCCTTGACGCGGATGCCCTCCTCGCGCATTGCGGCGGTGGCGAATCCCACCTGCTCGCGCGACAGATCCCGGACGCGCAGGTCAAGCGCGCTCCCGGCACCGTAGAGCGACAGGTGCTCGGCGTGGTCGCGGCCCGTCACCACCAGCGGGCGGCCGAAGCGTTCGCTGAAACGCTGCTGCACCCGGGCAAACCGCTCCGCGAACTGCTCCGGGCTGATGGCGCCGCGCACGGCCGGGCGCCGGGTGGGCGCTCGCGGTGCCGCGGCGTAGCGCCCCGGGACGCGGATGCGCTTCGAGCGGTAGATCTCCGCGATGGCACTCTCCAGCGCGGCGACGCTGCGACGCACCGCCGGGTCGTTGCGCAGCCGGCTGGTCTCAAGAGTGCTGAGGGCGTGCGCGAACTCCTTGAGCGCCGGGTCCGCCAGGCCCAACTCCAGCAGCGAGGTGCCGCGCTCGACGTGCTCGTAGGCCCTCAGGTTCAACGCGCCGAAGTGCTCGGCGTCCTCTTCGGACAGGGGGCGGCCGGCGGAGCCGCCACGGAACGCCCGCACCAGCAGCGCGCCAGAGCCGATGACGAGGAGGAGCGCGAACATGATGGCGAGCTTTGCCAGCGGACTCGGCAAGCCGCTTCCGCCGCGACGCCGGAAGCGCCTGGCGATGCGCTCGCGCAGGCTGAGGCCGCGAGGTGGCGGCGACGCGGGCTCGGGGGCGGGCGCCGGGGCGGCGCGCCCGGCGGCGCGTTCGCCCGTGGCGAAGCGGTAGGACAGGCCCGGGACCAGCTCCACTACGTCGCCGGTGCGTAGGCGCACTTCGGCCGCCACGGGCGAGCCGTTTACGCGCGGCGCAGGCTGCACCGCACGGACGGGGACGAGCCAGATGCCGTCCTCACGCTCCAAAAGGGCGACGTGGCGCTCCGCCACACCGGGGAGGTGCAGGCGCAGTCCGCACCCGGCGCCGGTGCCCACCCAGAAGGGTGAGGTGCCCAGCGGGGCTTCGTTGCCGCGCGTGGGCGCGAGCGGGACCAGGCGGGGGCGGCTCGTCATTGAGGCAGTCGGGCGCGGCTCAAGCGGGCAGGGCGAAGATCCGCGCAAGCAGCAGCGCCGTGGCGATGCACGCGGCGGCGAGGGCACGGATGACGATCGTGCTCCCCACAGCCTGGCGCGCGCGGCGTGCGAGCTCCGCGGCGGAGGCGGGGCGATCCTCCGGGCCCGGGCGTAGCGCCTCCAGGAGGAGCGCTTCGAGGGCAGGCCGGACGCGGACTCCATGTGCAGACGGTGCAAGGGGCAATTCGTGGCGGATGCGGGAGGCGAACGTCTCGTCGTCCTCGTCCGCCAGCGGCTCCCAGGGGAGGCGGGCCGTCAGCAGTTCGTAGAGCACCACGCCGAGCGCGTAGACGTCGGCGGCGGGATGGGCGGATGTGGCGGGGGCGGTCCACTGCTCGGGGGCGGCGTAGGGCGGCGATCCCGCGCGCAGCTCTTCCCAGTCGTCGCCCAGCGTCCCGCGCGAGCCGACGCGGGCGGCGACGCCGAAGTCCGCCAGCCGCAGCTCGCCGCGCGCGGTGAAGAGCACGTTCGACGGCTTCAGGTCGCGATGGACGATGCCGCGCGCGTGCAGGTGCGAAAGCACGTCCGCGAGCTGCGAAATGACGTGTACGGCCTCGGCCGGCGGGAGCGCGCCGGAGATGCGCAGGCGGTCCGCGAGAGTGCCGCCTGACGCGTAATCCAGCACGATGCCCGGCGGCTCGGCGATGGTGCCGCGGAGGCCGATTACGCCGCTGTTGCACCCGGATTTCAGGAGCGCGGCTTCGGCGCGGACCCGGGCGGCCGCGGAGTCGTCGTGGGCGGCCACGTGCTTCAGAACGAGCGGATGCCCCGCGCGGTCGCGCAACATGACCACGCGAGTCGCGCCGCGATCCGCCAGAACGCGCCAGGTGACGGTCATGTGCGGAGGAACTTGATTCGCGCCGACTCGGCGAGGATGAACTCGTCCCCGTCGCGCAGGACGTGGTGCTCGCCGCGGTCAAGGCGGCGATCGTTCAGGCGCGTGCCGTTGAGCGACGAATCCAGCAGGAAGTAGTCGCGGCCCTTGCGGACGACGGCGCAGTGGAAGCGCGACACGGCCTTGTGGGCGTCGCTCACCACCAGGTCGTTCCTGTCGCCGTCACCCGCGCCTTCCGCGGCACCGATGCGCAGCAGGTCGCGGGTGATGGGGACGAGCTTGCCGCGGCCCACGCCGTCCACGACCTTGACCAGCGCGCGCGCCTGGTCGCCGGCGCTCTGCGCCTCGTGCTTGCGGGTGCGGTACACGCGGCGCGCCCACGCCCCCAGCACGATGGCGAGCCCGAGGAGCCCGACCGAGCCGTAGATCAGCCGCCAGCGCAGCTCGGACGCGCGGCGGGCGTCGCGCAGCATGTCGATCAGCGAGTTGGTGCGCGGGTCGTCCGGGTGCTGTCGGAGGACGTGGTCGAGGATCCCTTCTGCGCCGTCGAGGTCACGGGCGTACAGGGCCCGCTCCGCCATGCGCAGCCGATCGCGCTTGTCGGTCAGCTCCTCGTCGCGCGCCTCCTTGCTGGCGCGGTCCGTCTCCTCCCTGAGGCGCGCGGCGTCCAGCCCCTTCTGCGCCTGCTCGTAACCGAGCCGCGCCTCCACGTCGCCGGGGTCGATCAGCATCACCATCTTCCAGCGCTCCATCCGATCTTCGACGTCTCGGGCGCTGGCGGCGGGGGTGAGCGATGCGTCGCGGGCCAACTTCAGGAGGCGCGCCTTGTCTTCTTGCTGGAGCGGCGTGAGGCCCTGCGGCTGCACCGGCTGCGGTGCTGGCTGGACGACGGCGGGTGCGGCCTGCACGGGTGCCTGTGCGGGCGGCGCCTGCTGCGCGGTCGGTGGTTGCGCGGGCCACTGCGGCTGCACCTGGGCGGGCGGCGGCTCCGGCTTGCGGCGGCGCCAGGGAAAGGGGAACTGCGCCTCCGCCGCGGAGGGCAGAAGGAGGAGCAGGAGGGCCAGCGTCCGGGCGTTCACGCGGACGCCTCCAGGGCGGGCGCGTCGGCCTCCGATGCGGTTTCCAGGCGGCGGCGCAGGCGGGCCATGTCGCGTTCGCCGGGTGTCGATCTCCTCCGGGCGCGACTCGTTCTGCATGCGGACGCGCGCGGCGGCCTCGTCCAGGACGTCGAACGCCTTGTCGGGGAAGAAGCGGCCGCGCAGGTGGCGGCGCGCCAGGCGGACGGTGGCGTCCAGCGCGGCGCAGGTGATCGCGACGCCGTGGTGCGACTCGTAGTGGCCGCGCGCGCCGCGCAGCATCGCACACGGGGATGCGCTCGCGGAACTCGTCGGGGCTGGTGGCGCCGATGCAGCCCAGCTCCCCGCGCGGGAGGGCCGGATTCAGCAGGTTGGCGGCGTCCATCCCCCCTGCCCCGCCGCCCGCGCCCACCAGCGTGTGCAGCTCGTCCGACGCCGGGGGTGAGCTTCCCCTCGCGCGCCGCGGCGGTCAGGTCACGCGAGGAGCGCTGGAGGGCGCCGCCGAGCGGGGTGGTGTCGCTGTCGGCGGGCTGCATGACCTCGGAGGAGACGAGCGCGGCGGTGAGGCGCTCCGGCGGACAGCCGCTGTCGCGCAGCGGCGCGCCGAGGGGCCCGCCGGCGGCGGCGTGGGCCGCTTCCAGCGAGCCCGCGGTGTGCCCGCCGCGCCGGTCGGCCAGCGCGTAGGCGGAGCCGAGCAGGTCGCGGAGCGCGCGGCCCGCGATGGACCGCCGCCCCGGCTCTAAGCGCACGCCGTCCCCGCCGGCGGAGGCGTGCTCCACGGCGGTGTGGCCGGCAGCGGCGTTCAGGCCCAGGCGCGGTGCCAGGTGGGCCAGCGCGCCGCCGGCATCCAACACGGCGACGAGCAGGTGCGCGGGCTGGATGTAGGAGCTCCCGGCGCGCGCCGCGGCGCCGCGGGCGCCCTCCAGCGCGGCGGTGAGGTCCATCGACATTCGGTTCAGGTCCATGATCACGGCCTGGAGCGGCGCAGCTTGATGCGCGGCGCGCGGAAGGTGGGCTCGGCCTCGTATTCGGGCTCGGGGCCGGCGGGGAGGAGGACGGGTACGGGCGCTTCGGCGGAGACGGCGGGCGCGGCCGTGGCTTCGGCGGCCAGCCCCAGGCGGCGCTGGAAGAGGACGGCGCCGCGCACGCGGTGGCCGGGGTGCACCGTCACCTGGAGGCCGGAGAGTGTGGCGATCTCGGGGGGCGTGTCGAAGTTGACGGCGAAGTTGCGCTGGCCCGCGACTTCGCAGTACGCTGTGCGCGAGATCGGCTTGCCGAGGCCCGAGGCGGAGTTGGCGCGCAGGTCCACCCACAACTCCTCGCCCACCTGCCAGCTGGAGATCCCCTGCGGATCGCCCAGCAGCACCACGCGGTACTCGTGTCGCCCGGTGAGCGACATCTGCGAGAAGACGAAGGTCAGGAGGTCGCCCTCGCGCTGCGGATGCCCCGGTGTGGCGACGGCCATGTAGAAGTGGTCGCCGTCGCGGTCCAGCAGGAAGCGGAGCGAGTCCACCGAGCGGTTGACGCGGTAGTCGACGTACTTCCCTTCCAGCGCCTGGCACAGGTCCGCCAGCCGCACCAGCGTGGCGTCCGCGCGCGCGACGGACTCGCGCAGGTCCGCGCGCGGCGAGATCTGGCGCTGCGCCGCGAGGGAGTTGCGCTCTTCCTCCAGCAGCACGGCGTACGACGCGTCGGTGCCTGCGAGGGTGGTGAAGAAGAGCTGCGTTGCGGCCGAGAGGTCGAGCGCCAGCGCCACGCGTCGGCCCGAGCGGTCGATCTCGCGGAAGAGGCGCGCGGGGGCGAGCGCGGGGTCCATCGTCTCGTAGGCGCAGCCGTCCAGCGCGAGCACCGCGCGCTCCACGAACGCGAGCACGTCCATGTCGGCGCGCGTGTCCACGCCGCGGCGCGCCACCTGGTCCACGTAGCGCGCCGCCAGGCGATGCAGCTGCGCGAACCTGCCGGAGTGGTGCACCACCTCCGCGTGGAGGGGCGCGCACGCCGCGTGCCGGGCGGAGTGCGCGGCCACGCGGGCACGGGCAGGGATGCAGGCGCGGTCCTCCTCGAGGTGG
>JAUJMI010000488.1 GCA_030446945.1 Longimicrobium sp.
TACAAGTTCCGGGAGCTCATCGCCAAGCCGTCCGGCTCGCGGACGATGGGCGCCACCTCCACCCGCACGGGGACGTCCAGGTCGTCCGCCATGCGGCGGATGAGGGTGGCCTGCTGCAAGTCCTTTTGGCCGAAGACGGCGACGTCGGGCTGGAAGATGCCGAACAGCTTGGCCACCACGGTGAGCACGCCGCGGAAGTGCCCCGGACGCGCCGCGCCGCAGAGCCGCTCCGCCAGCGGGCCCGGCACCACCTGCACCGCCGGCGCGCCGTGCGGGTACATCTCGGCGGCGGTCGGGGCGAACACCAGCTCCGTCCCTCGCGTCGCGGCCAGCGCAAGATCGCGGTCCAGGTCGCGCGGGTAGCGGTCCAGGTCCTCGGCGGGCCCGAACTGCAAGGGGTTCACGAAGATGGACATCATCACCACGTCCGCCCGGGCGCGCGCCTCGTCCAACAGCGAGAGGTGCCCTTCGTGCAGGTAGCCCATGGTGGGGACGAGCGCGACCGTCTTCCCCGCCCCGCGCGCCTCGCGGACGGCCTCGCGCGCCTCGGCCACGGTGCGGGCCACGCTCAGTGTCGCGGTCATTCGAAGGTGTGTTCCGCGGCGGGGTACTCGCCCCCCTTCACGGCCCTGACGAACGAATCGACCCCGGCCGCCGCGGCGTCGCCGATCTCGGCGAAGCGGCGGAGGAACCGGGGCCGGAACTCCGTGTTGATGCCGAGCATGTCGTGAAGCACCAGCACCTGCCCGTCGCACCCGGGGCCCGCGCCGATGCCGATGGTGGGGATGGTGAGTGCCGCCGTGATCTCCTCCGCCAGCGCGCGGGGAACGAGCTCCAGCACCACGGAGAACGCGCCGGCCTCTTCCAGGCGGCGCGCGTCGCCCAGCATGCGCTCGCGCGCCTGGTCGCCCTTCCCCTGCACGCGCGCGCCGGTGACGTTCACCGACTGCGGGGTGAAGCCCAGGTGGCCCATGACGGGGATCCCGGCGTCCACCAGGGCGCGCACCATTTCCGCCGTCTCGGGCGAGCCGCCCTCCAGCTTGACGGCGTTGGCCTGTGCCTCGCGCATCACCCGCCCCGCGTTGCGCAGGGTGTCCTCGCGCGAGACGTGATAGGTGAGGAAGGGCAGGTCCACCACCAGCAGCGCGCGCTCCACTCCGCGGCGCACGGCGCGCGCGTGGTGGATCATGTCGTCCAGCGTCACCGGCAGGGTGCTCTCCAGCCCGAGCACCACCTGCCCCAGAGAATCCCCCACCAGCACGACCTCCACCCCCGCGCGGTCCACCACCCGGGCGAAGAGGAAGTCGTACGCGGTGAGCACGGCGATCTTTTCGCCGCGGCGCTTCATCTCGCGGAGGTCACGTACCGAGACCTTCCGGGCGCCGTTCCCGCTTTGCGTGGACATGTGCACCTTTCTCCCCGGCCCAGCCATCGCTAGGCGCCGCCGGGCGCGAAATGCGGTCCAAAAACAGCGGGTTGACGTGGCGTGAAGCTAGTCGGATCTTCCGGGGGTGTCAAACGCCATCCGCTTCGATCCGCCGCTTGTCCGCGCCCTCGCGGCGGAGCTGGACGCCCTGCTGCAGGGGCGTGCGGCCCACCCCGTGCCGGTCTTCGACAGGGACCTTTCCGCCCTCCTGCTGCTGGACGGCGGCGAGGCGTTGCGCCTGGACCTGCACCCCACGCGCGGCTGGGTGCGCATCGTCCCGCGCCCGGATGGGCTGGAGGGGCACGCCCCGGAGGCGCGCATCGTCCGCGTGGCCTCCGCGCCCGACGAGCGGCTCCTGCGCGTCGAGCTGCAGGAGGGGAACCGCTTCCGGGGCGGGGCGCGCTCGCTCTTCTTCGAGCTGCACACCAACCAGTGGAACGCGCTGCTGGTGGACAGCGCGGACCGGCGCATCGTATCCGTCCTGCGCGCGCGCGAGGCGGGCGGGCGGCGGCTGCATGCGGGCGAGGAGTACGCGCCACCGACGCCGCAGGCGCGCCTCTCCGCGCGCACCATGGAGCGCGACCGACTGCGCGTGGAGTGGCACCTGCGCCTGGCCTTCGTCGCCCCCGACCAGCGTCGCGGCGAGCTCCTCCGCTCCTTCGCCGACGCCAGCCCCCTGAACGCCGACGCCATCCTGGGCGACGCAGCCACTTCGGAAGACGCGGCCGCGCTGGACCCGGCCTTCGAGCGCTGGTGGCACGTGCACGCGGGCGATAACGAGCCGGTGCTGCTCGACGCGCGCTGGGGGAAGCAGCCGTACCCCCGCCGGCTGGAGCGGATCGCAGCGGAGCCGTTCCCCACCCTACTCGCCGCGTGGGCCACCCTGGCGACCTCCGACGAGGTGCCGGGGCGCGAGCAGGAGATCGCGCGCCTCCTCACCCGCGCCCGGCGCCGGCTGGAGGGCGTCCGCCGCCGCGCCGCGAAGCTCCGCGCCGAGCTGCAGGGTGTCGGTGCCGCGGAGCCGCTGCGCGCGCGCGGCGAGCTCCTGCTGGCCAACCTGCACAGGGTGCAGCACGGCGCATCGCGGGTGACCGTGTACGACCACGACGGCCGCAAGGTCAAGCTCGCCGTGGACCCGGCGCTGCGCCCGCACGAGAACGCCAACCGCTGGTTCGATGAGGCGCGCCGCCTGGACCGCATCGCCGAGCGCATCCCCGGGCTGATCGAGCGCGCGGAGAGCGAGGTGCGCCGGTGGGAAAAGGGGATCGCCGCCGCCGAGGCCGGCGAGCCGCCCGCGTGGATGGAGGCCGCCCTGCGCCGCGCCGA